>CALVYD010000007.1 GCA_944371995.1 uncultured Bacilli bacterium | reverse complement strand
ATAAATTGCTTGGAAGATATTATATCAGTTATAAATCTTAGTGCACAACTTCTGTGCACTTCATTTTTTAAAATACGCTAGATTCTTAAGATTCTAGTTTTTTTTTCGTTCTATTTTCTTTTTTCTTTTTCTTTGCTATAATTATAGTATATGGGGTGATACTATGTTAGAGCTTGTTTTAGGCTGTATTGTTATTGTTGCTTTAATTATTTTGATTTTTGTTATTTATCATAATAAATTTCAAATATCTATTATTAAAATAGAAGAAGCAGAAAATAATATTGATTTATTTTTATTAAAAAAATTAGATTTATTAAAAAGAACGATTCCTATTGTTAAAAAAGAGTTAAAATTAGATTCTTTTTTGGATCAATTAGAAGGTAGCTACTTAGATGATTTAAATCATTTTGAACTTAATGATACTTTAAAATTAGCTTTTAATGAATTATTTAAGACTTTGGATGATAATGAAAAATTATTTAAGAGTGAATCTTTAGTTAGAATCGTTGAAGAACTTAATGCTAATGAGATTAATTTAGTTGCGGCTGTTAAATTCTATAATGATACTGTTGTAACATTTAATCAATTAATTGTATCTTTCCCATCTAATATTTTAAGATTATTTTTTGGATATAAGAAAAAAGAGTTTTATAATCATGAGAAAAGAGAAATTTATGAAATATTAAAAGATGATTAGAAAGAAGGTTAATTATGTCATTTATTGATACTATTAAAGAAAGAGCTAGACAAGATAAGAAAACTATCGTTTTACCAGAAACGATGGATAGACGTATTATGGAAGCTACAGAGAAAATATTAAAAGAAGGAATTGCTAATATTATCTTAATTGGTAAAGAAGAAGATATTAAAGTTAATAGTCAAGGTTTTGATATTAGTAATGCTACTATTATTAATCCATTTACTTCTCCATTAACCGATGAATTAATTGAAAAATTAGTAGAAATTCGTAAGAGTAAAGGTCTTACACATGAAGAAGCTAAAAAATTATTATTAGAAGACTTTATGTATTATGCTTGTATGTTAGTTAAAACTGGTCGAGCTGATGGTGTAGTTAGTGGTGCATGCCATTCTACTGCTAATACATTAAGACCTGCTTTACAAATTATCAAGACAAAACCAGGAACTATGTTAGTATCTGCATTCTTTTTAATGGTCGTTCCTGATTGTAATTATGGAGAACATGGCACTTTTATTTTTGCTGATAGTGGTCTTGAACAAAATCCAAATCCTGAAAGATTAGCAGCAATCGCTGCATCAAGTGCAGAGACATTCCAATTATTAGTTCAAAAAGAACCAGTTGTTGCGATGCTTTCTCACTCTACCATGGGAAGTGCTTCTCATCCTGATGTTGATAAGGTAGTTGAGGCAGTAAAAATTGCTAAAGAAAAATATCCACAATATAAAATCGATGGAGAATTACAATTAGATGCCGCAATTGTTCCTGAGGTTGCTTCTTCTAAAGCTCCTAATAGTAAAGTTGCCGGTCGTGCAAACGTGTTAGTATTTCCTGACTTAGATGCTGGAAATATTGGATATAAATTAGTACAAAGACTTGCTAAAGCAGAAGCTTATGGTCCAGTTACACAAGGTATTGCAGCACCTGTTAATGATTTATCGAGAGGTTGTTCTTCTGATGATATTGTTGGTGTTGTTGCTATTACTGCTGTTCAAGCACAAAATAAATAGAAGGAAGTTATTTATGACTTCCTTCTATTTTTGGAGATGGATTATCTTGAATAATTTCATCTTTTTTTAAGTGATACATTTCATGTTCAGTTTTTTCTTCTAATACTTTTTGATAAATGTCAAAATATTCTACTGCTATTTCCGTAGGTTCCCATTCTCCTGTTTTTTCATCATATATCATTGGAGATAGTTGCATTGATATATCAAGACTAGCTAACAAATCTTCTGGATTATATCCTTGCACTATTTTTTTCTTGTAAGCCTTTAGAAAGATTTTGTCGAGCATCAACTGTGCTTCCTCACTTGCCTTATTAGGAGAAGATTCTATATATCCATAACTAGCTTTCCTTAATAAAAAATTTAATTTATCTTCTGGTGATTGTGTACTTATTTTCTCTATTTTAAGCTTAGAGCGTGTAATATTTATTTTCTGTATTTCTTGTTCTAAAAACTCTCTTTTTTCCCAGAACTCTGTAATCTCCATACTATTATTTTCAGAAAATTCTTTGATTGCTTCCTCTGTACTAAAAAAAATAGATGAAAAAAGACTTTTTTTAGATACTAAGTTTCTTAGATGATAATAAAATCTTGTGAATGAGGCATACCCGTTTAGATAATTTGGAGCTGGTACGCAAATATCATTACCTATTTTTACAATTCCATATACTTCTTGATTATATAATCTAGAAAATAAAGTAGCATACATTTCTGTTATTCCTTCTGATGCTGATCGGTTGTAAAAAGGTTGAGAAAAATAGTCAGTACTATAAGAGGATGGTATATTTTTATTACTTAAATCTAATAAGTTAGGATATCTATCTTTATATTTTTGAAGATAATTAACTTTTTGTTTTAAGTTATATTTATTGTCTATACACTTTCTTCCAGGGTGATACATATTATCATTTTGAATATCTTGTGCATGTATAGCATGTGACGTTTCATGAAGTCTGCTTTTTAATTTCTGCATATCGATGAACTCTTTTGATAAATTATTATAGCCTTCATATCTTTCTGTATTTATTTCAACTATTTTGGCATGATCAAAACAATTGGTACTATCATTTATACATATTCCTTCTATATTTGTTAATGCTCTGTTTATTAAAAATTCTAATAGAGAGTAGCTACCATTTACTTGTTGTAACAAATGATATTGATATGATTCTAACCCTTCTGGTATAAATGGCACTTCCTCTTTAAATTCTTCATAATACTTTTCTATATTTAGAAATATGGCATCAATTACTTTCTCTTTTTCTGGATTATTTTCTGAATTTAGAAATACTCTTGTAATACTTCTAAAATCATTTATTTTTTCCTGGTCTTTTTGTGAAAATACCATTTTATTCTACTCTCCAATCAATTGGTTTTAATCCTTTACTTTTTAGGAAATTATTTGTTTTCGAAAATGGTTTACTGCCAAAGAATCCATTATATGCTGAAAATGGCGAAGGATGTGCTGACTCTATTACATAATGAATAGGATTTGTAATTAATTTCTTTTTTGCTCTTGCATAGCTTCCCCAGAGAATAAATACAACAGGTGTTGTTTTTTTATTAATTATTTCTATTACTTGATCTGTAAATTGTTCCCAGCCATGATTTTTATGTGATGTTGGTGTATGTGCTTCTACTGTTAATACTGCATTTAATAGTAAAACACCTTCTTTTGCCCAGGGTTTAAGTGAGTTATGTTTTGGAAATGGTATTCCTAAATCACTTTCTAGTTCCTTAAAAATGTTTTGTAGTGAAGGTGGTTTTAATACTTCATTACTTACTGAAAAGGATAATCCTTCTGCTTGATTTGGTCCGTGATATGGATCTTGTCCTAGAATTACAACTTTTACATTGTCAAAATCTGTATATCTGAACGCATTAAACACTTCACTTTGCTTTGGGTATACAGTTTTTGTTTTATATTCTTCTTTAATAAAATCCATTAAGTTTTTAAAGTATTCCTTTTGATATTCTTGCTTTAATAACTCATCCCAGTGATTTCCAATCATACGCTTACCTCTTCTCTACCATTATTATTTATGATAACTTTCATTGTTCATAATCTTAAATGCTCTATAAATTTGTTCTAGCAATAGAACTCTAAATAATTGATGAGGAAATGTCATTTTAGAAAAAGATAAATGGTATTTTGCCTTATCTTTAATTGATTTATCTATTCCATAACTACCACCAATAATAAATGTTATATTACTATTAATAATCATTATATCTTCTATTTTTTTAGACAATTCCTCTGATGTTAATTCTTTTCCTTCTATTTCTAAGGTAATGATATATTCTTTTTCATTGATATGCTTGTTAATTTTTTCTGCTTCTTTTTCCATAGCTTGTTTTGCTGGTAATAGTCCTTCATCTTTTATTTCTACTATTTCTAGGTCTGTATATTTTTTTAATCGCTTTTGATATTCTTCTATCGCATCTTTTAAGTACTTTTCTTTGATAGAACCTACTGTAATAATTTTAATCATATTATACCTCAATCATTGGACTTTCTTCTTTTTGCTTGGCTATTAAAATATTTATGTTTGTTTCTCCTAGCTCTTCTTCTATTGCTTCTAATACTTTTTCTTCTGTATTATTTTTTTCACTTAAATGGGCTAGTACTATGTATCGGGTGTTTCTTCCTATAATTTTTTTTAAATATTTGGCAGTTGTTTTATTAGATAAATGCCCTTTATCACTAATTACTCTTTCTTTTAAGAATCTTGGATATGGACCATCCATTAACATGACTTCATCATGATTTGCTTCCATAATGTAGATATCTTTTTCCGTCATTTTGGCTAGGTACTTTCTATTGATATATCCTGTATCAGTAACATAGACTAGTGATTTATCATTATATTTTATAATATATCCTACAGAACATGGTGCATCATGAGATGTATGAATTAATTCTATTTCTACATCTTGGATATTAAAATTATCTTCTATAAACTCACAGCGGTATCTTGGTACGATATCTTGCAGGTCATCATACATTTTCTCCGGTATGTAGACAGTTAAGTTGGTATGATTTATTAGTGATTTTAAACCATTAATATGATCTTTATGACTATGTGTTATTAAAATTCCATTAAATTGTTCAAAAGAAAGGGAATTTTCTTCTAAACTCCTTTTTAGAGTTAAGTAGGAAATTCCCATATCTATTATTATATTGGTATTATCACATAATACTATTGTACAATTTCCTTTTGAACCACTGGCAATTGTTTTAACTTTCATTTTAGTAAAAACTCAATGGATTTAGAGGTGTTCCACCACGATATGGATAACCTCTCCAGATAGCAAAGTGTACATGTACACCTGATGCGGCTCCGGTCATTCCCATACTTCCTATTACTTGACCTTTTACTACATAGTCTCCAACTTTTACTCTACGTGAACCTGATACCATATGTGCATACATCGTATAATATCCATTATGGTGATCGATTGTGATAAATTCTCCATTATCATATTTATATGCTGACTGAACTACTGTTCCATCTTGAGCAGCAAATATATTAGATCCATACCCACATCCTGCAATATCAATCGCATCATGTAAGGTTCCCCAACGATAGCCAAATGGACTTGATACAGAAGAACAAGTTGCAGGCCATCCCCATTGTCCTCTTGTTGCGACTACCGTTCCATAGCCACCACTATAATAGCTTGTTTTCTTTCCTCCTCTGACTATTATTTCATTTACTGGTTCTTTTAATACTTCTCCAGTTCCTACAGCTGCAACATCGACTGTTGCTCCATTTACCTTCTGAATTTTTTGAGTAATTCTTGTAACACCTTTTACACCATGTTGTTTAATTTCACTATATCCTACTTCTTTGGTATTATCATATTGCGTTTCTGTCTGATAGTTTGTTTCTTCATCAAATACAACATGGTCTACTTCTACTACTCTAAATTGAGGTTTTAATATTCCCAATGTGACTTCTTGTCCTGGATATAATAAACTATTTGTACTAGTAAAACTGGGATTAGCGATCATAAATTCTTCTGTTGATATTTTATTATTAAAAGCAATGTCTTCGATAGTATCTCCTTCTTGAACAATATATTTTTGTTGATCTTCTATTGTACCAAACATTAAGTATTTACTTAAGGTACTTGTATCTTGATATATGGTTTTGTCTACTGGTATGTTTGCTCTTTTTATTGTTATTTTGTTTTCAATAGTAATACTTTCTATAATTTTTCCGACATCTTTAATCTCTTTTTGTGTACCATTAGCATAATTTTCATAATCTTCTTCTGATACAAAAGAATGAACAATATTATCTACTGCTTCTTCAAATATTTTTTTATCTAGTACATATACCTTTTGCTTTTTTCCTTTGATTTCTGTACCATCTACGGCTTGGGAATCTACTGCACCTATCGTAATTTCATATCCTCTAATAGTAAATGGAGATATATTTTCTATTTTTTTATATATTTCTTTGATACTTGATACATCATTATCAAATGTAACTTCTTTTTCTATATCTAAGTCTTCTGGTAAATATACTTTATTTACTCCAAATTTTTCTTTAATTTGATTTTGTCTATTATCGATATAGTCTTCTAAGGCCTCTTTTGATTTTATTAATCCAATTGATTTACCTTTTAGATAAACACGGTATAAAGTTTGTGGCTCTTTGTTTGAAAATGCTGTTAAGAGTGGTATGGTTCCTGCTAAAACAAGAATTAATAAAATTGATACTAATTTTTGTTTCATACTATTCTTCTTCACCTCTATTTCCTTTACTTAGATTTAAAAATGTAGATGTATTTTTCTTAAATAGTAGTTCTACAGTTGCGGTTGGTCCGTTACGATGCTTTCCTATAATTAATTCTACAATACTTGTATTGTCTTCATTCCTAGCTTCTTTTTTATAGTAATCATCACGATATAAGAAGGCGACAATATCAGCATCTTGTTCAATTGATCCTGATTCACGTAAGTCGCTCATAATTGGTCTTTTATCCTCACGAGCTTCTACACTACGCGATAGCTGAGATAACGCAATTACTGGAACTTGTAATTCCATCGCTAATGTTTTTAGGCTTCTTGAAATATCAGATACTTCTTGTTGTCTATTAGCTCCATAATTCTTTCCACCTGATATTAATTGTAAATAATCAATTACAACTAGTCCTAATCCTTTTTCACTTGATGCAAGTCTTCTACATTTTGCTCTGATTTCTCCAATCGTAATTCCCGGAGTATCGTCCATTACTAAATTCGTATTAGATAATTGAGATACTGCCTCATTTATCCTTTTCCAATCATTATTCATTAGGTTTCCAGTACGTAATTTAAATCCTTCTAATTGTCCTAGAGAAGAGATAATACGCATCGCTAGTTGTTCGGCACTCATCTCTAAGTTAAATAAGGCAACTGATTTATCTTGTGTCATTGCAGCGTGTGTTGCGAGATTTAGAGCAAAGGCTGTTTTACCCATGGCAGGACGTGCAGCAATTATTATTAATTCATTCGGATGTAGCCCGGTTGTTAGTTTATCCACATCGTACCAGCCGGTTGCTAGACCTGTTACTTCTCCTTTATGTTCTGATAATCTTTCTAGATCAGCTTGCGTTTTTTGTAAGATATCTTTAATAGATCTAAATTCACTCGATTTTCTATTTTTTACTATGTTTAATATTTTCTTTTCAGAATTGTCTAATATTTCATTTACTGTTTCGTCTGTCCTATATCCTTCTGATGCTATTTCTGTTGCGGTTTCTATTAAACTTCTTAGAATAGATGCATCTTCTACATTTTTTATATAATAATCAATATTACTTGCTGTTGGGACGAAGTTTAATACTTCTGTAAGATATTCTACTCCTCCTACTTCTGTTAATTGATTATTTTTCTTAAGATAACTTGTTATGGTGGTAATATCAATTGGAGTTTTTTCTTCTACCAAAGCATTCATTGCGGCAAAGATTTTCCCATTTTTTTCATCATAAAAAGAGTCTGGTGTTAAATTTTCACAGGCTTTTTGTAAGGCATATTTTGATAAGAAACATGCTCCTAAAACAGACTCTTCTGCTTCAATGTTATTTGGCAATGATTTTATTGGCATTTCTTCACCTCTATTTTACGATATGTGCTTTTACTGTTGCTTTAATTCCTGGATATAGATTAATATCTACATGATGAAATCCTAGGCTAGACATAGAAGATGTTAATTCTATTTGTCCTTTGTCAATTTTATATCCTTCTTTTTCTAAAGCATCTTTTACTTGCTTTAGACTGACACTTCCAAAGACTTTATCTCCTTCTCCAGTTTTTACTTTAAATTCTAAAACTAAGGTATCTAATTTCTTTTTTAATTCTTGTGCTTCTTGTTTATTTTTTTCATCTTCTTTCGCTTTATTTTGCTTTTCTTTTTCTAATTTTGCTAAGTTTTCTTTATTTTTTATTATGGCATAACCATTCTTTATTAAGAAATTTTCTGCATAACCATCTTTTACTTTCTTTATTTCGCCTTTTTTTCCTTGATTTTTTAAATCTTTAATAAAAATTACTTCCATTTTATTCACCTTCTTCTTCTGCAATTATTTTCTTTAATTCTTGCTCTACCTTACCAATTGTTGTATTTTCAAAACGGGCAGCTCCATTGTAGTCATCTCCGCCGCCACCTAATTTTTCTAATATTTTAGTTATATTAAAATTTCCTAGGCTTCTAGCACTAATTCCTACGGTATCTTTACCAATTTTTCCAATGACAAAGGATGCTTCAATATTATTAAAGAATAATAAAGTATCTGCAACTTTAGCCAAATCTTCTCTACGGTATATAGTATAAGGTGTGGCTTTCGTAAAGGCAATTTTTTTATTAATTGTTTCGATATCACTTAATAATTTCTGCCTTTCTGTATATTCTTCTATATCTTGTTTCAATAAATATTGAACTTTTTTAGCACTGGCACCTAAATTAGCTAAATAATATGCTGCATAGTAGGTTTCTGCACTTGTTTTTAAAGTAAAGTTATTCGTATCTAATACAATTCCTGATAAGAGAACTGTTGCATAATAAGGATCTAGTTCTACATCATAAAACTCTGTTAATTCGGTAATCATTTCGCATGTACTTGATACTTCATCATCATCAATAATTAAGGCATTTTTAATTGTTGTTTTTCCTAAGTCATGATGATCAATGATTATTTTTTCATCTATTTTCTTTAATACATTTTGATTTTGTACTAACTCTGTTTTATTTGTATCTAGAATAATTAATAAATTCTTTTTATTATTTGGATATAGATATTTATCAATATCTTCTCCTCTTATTATAGGAATACAACCATCTAATTCTTTTAAAATTTTTTCTACACCTAGTTCATGTTGTTTATCGTCCACTATGATATAGCAGTCTTTTCTTTTTTGTTTTAAGATTAAACTTAATCCTACACAGCTTCCTAGGGCGTCTAAATCTAAGTCTTTATGAGCCATTAAAAAGATTACTTTTGCTTTTCTTACTTTTTTATTTATCTTTCTTCTTTCTTCAATTATTCTCATTTTTCCCTCCTGTATTCCTATTTCTTATTATATAATACTTTCTGTTGTTTGTAAAATGAAAAAAGAGTTCACAAACGAACCCTTTATCTAGTATAAGGCATTAATGCGATAGCTCTTGCTCTTTTAATTTGTGTTGAAATATATCTTTGATGACGAGCACAGTTTCCAGTTACTCTTCTTGAAACAATTTTTCCTTTTTCATTTACATATCTTTTTAATGTTTCAGGATTTTTATAGTCAACTGTTGCACCAGTACACATCATACATACTTTTTTCTTTCTGCGTCCAAATTCTGCCATTTTTCTTCCTCCTTTTTTAGAATGGTAATTCATCATCGCTTATTTCAATACTAGAACCGAAATCAGCGAAAGGATTGCTATCTACATCGGTTGTCTTTGGCTCTGTATTAGCTCCAAAGTCATATGGTGTAGGACCTGCATTATTTGATTGAGCAGGTGTGTTTCCATTAGAATTAACATTCACATTCACATTCATATTATTAGATGACCCTTTGGAACCTAAAAATTCAACATTGTCTGCTACTACTTCTGTTACATAACGTTTTTGACCATTTTGATCATCGTAACTTCTAGTTTGAATACGGCCATCGATTGCTACTTGACTACCTTGAGATAAGTAGTTTTTTACATTTTCGGCTTGTTTTCTCCAAACAACAATGTTAATGAAGTCTGCTTCTCTTTCTCCACTAGCATTTGTAAAATTTCTATTTACTGCTAATGAAAAAGTTGCAACAGCAGTATTACTTCCTGTATATCTTAATTCAGGGTCTCTAGTTAATCTTCCTATTAAAAATACTTTATTCATATTTTACCTCTTTTTTTAGTCTTCTACTTTTACGATTAAGTGACGAAGTAAGTTTTCATTAATTCTTACAACACGGTCGAATTCAGCAACTGCTTCTGGAGTTGCTTCTACTACGAATAAGTAATAATATCCTGTTTTAAACTTTTTGATTTCATAAGCTAATTCTTTTGGTCCCATGGCCTTTTCTTCTAACATTTTAGCTTTTTGATCTTCTAAAACCTTTTTAAGATTTTCTGCTGTCTTAGTAATTTCAGCTTCTTCCATATCTGGTCTTACGATGAACATAATTTCATACTTTCTCATTTATTACACCTCCTTTTGGACTTATGGCTACATCTGTAGCAAGGAGTATTTAAAATACTCGTTAGTATTATAGCAATAATTCATTTATTTGTCTAGGGTTAGTTCGATATTTTTAATTTTCTTAAATCTCTTACTCGAATGATTTTACCTGGAGATGGTTTTATTGTTTTATTATCTACTATATTAATCTGACTAGTAATTCCAAATTTGTTTTTAAACTCTTGCTCTACTTCTATTTTATAATTTGTTATTTTTTCTTTAGGAACATTTATTAAATCTTCTTTATACTCAATATTAATTGTTAAGATATCTTTATACTCTTCTTTTGATATGACAATTTCATATTGATGATTAAAATAAGGATGCATAAAAAGAAAATCTTCTATTTGACTTACAAATATTTTTACACCTTTTACTTTTAACATATCATCTGTTCTTCCCAAGAATTTTACTATTCTTGGACTAGTTGAACCACAAGGACATTTTTCTTTACTTAATTTTACTAAATCATTTGTTGCATATCTTATTATTGGAAAACATTCATTATATATTGTTGTTACTACTAATTCTCCTATCTCATTTTCTGTAGGTAATTTGGTTATTGGATCTATTAATTCAAAATAATAATTTGAATTTAGATGCATTCCATTTTCGTAAATACATTCCATTCCTAAACCAGGTCCTAATGTTTCTGTCATTCCATAATCTTGTGTTACACTAACATTTTCTCCCCAGGCATCTTTTATCTTTTTTCGCATTGGCTCTGTTAATAATTCACTACCTACTCTAATAATTCTAATTGTAATTTCTTTCACACCTATTTTTAATTCCTTAGCTTTTTCATATAAATGCATTACGTGTGATGGACTAGATATTAATACAGTGGCTTTTAGTTTTTGCATATAAAATAATTGCATTTCTGTCGACATTGTACCTGTAGGGATTATTTTACATCCTAAGTCTTTTAATCCTTCATAAAAACTAAATCCACCTGTAAACATTCCAAATCCGTAACATATTTCTATCGTATCTTCTTTGGTAATACCTGCTTGTCTGGCATTTTCTTTTATTGTCTTTTTTCTAAACTCTATATCTTTTTCTGTAAGTCCTACAATTAATGGTTTTCCTGTTGTTCCACTTGAGGAATGATACATTTTAATTTTTGATGTTGGAACACAATTCCAACCATTTGGATAGTCCTTTAATAAATCTTGTTTGGTTGTTAAAGGTAATTTTTTAATATCTTCCCAGGAATTGATATCTTCTGGCGTAATACCTTGCTCTTGCATCTTTTCTTTATATATTTTATTTTTACGATATACTCTATTCAATTCCATTTTAAAATTTTTGAACTTGTTATCCATGTATTACCTCCAATTTATATTTTTTATAGCTTTGTACTTTATTTATTATTCTTGTCACTACGATTGTAAGGATAAAAGCACATAAAAATAAAAGTAATGTTCCTACTATTCTATTATCTAGTAAGATTTTTTCAGTTACAAAAGTTTTTAAAATCATGCCCTGGCTCAAATAAATATATAATGTATTTCTACCTAGTGTTGTTAACATACTTTCTTTTTTAGGTACTAAGTTTAAAAATGTAATACTAACAATTATACTTACTATATAAAATAGTAGTCGCTCTCCACAGGCTAATATTATATTTACATTATCTATATCAAAGTAACTGTACTTTCCTTTTAAAATTTTAATAGATAAAATATTATTATACTCTAGAATGACTATTAATATTATTATTGATAAAATGATAGTTATTGTTTTTACTTGTTTGCTTTTTATTTTTGATAATAGATTTAAGTCTTTAGCATAATATCCTAAAACATAGAAAGGAAAAAATACAAATGTCCTTGATAGTGATAGAGTTGAACCTGTTATAGGAATAAATCCTACTATTAATCCTATTATTATTGATATTGTAATCATTATTTTATAGCTTATCTTTTCTAATATCCACTCTGCCATATTATAAAAAAACATCGTAATTAAAAACCATAATGTATATCTTGGTATTAGATAATTTAGATTAAAATCTATGATTTGTAAAACAAAGGCATAGTATATTGTTATAATAGTTTGCCATAATAGATATATTTTTAATAAATTAATACTCTTTTTTTTCTTGGTGTTTTACTTTTGGATTGAAAATATGCCGATATAAAAAAGAAACATTGTAACATAAAAAGTGCTGCAAACTTAAAAAAGTCATCACTATAGTTATAGTATTTTGAGCATAGACTTAATACATGTGCTAATATTATAAATATAATTAATATTCCTTTTGCATTATCAAAATAGGCTATTCTTTTCATTGCTTCCTCCTTTGTTTCATTCTATGTAGGTTTTGTTAAAATATCGTGAATTTTATGTGGTAAATTTGTGAAATTTAAAAAGTGAGTTACAATCTTGTTACTCACTTTGTATTTCTTGATAGAAGCATCCTACGAAGTTTTGACCTATCTCACAATCAGGGTTCTTTATTTCTTCTGTATGAGAATAATAGTCTTTGTTACTATATGTATCAATAGGACTTACTTTTATATGATTACTTATTATTCCTTCGTTATTTAATTGTCTTTTTATTGCTTGTATTAGATCTATATAATATATGTTATCCTGCTCTATGATACAGTTTTCCCAAACTTCTTTGTTGGTTGCCCTGGAAGGATATCTATCATATTGATAGTTATCTTTTTTAATACAACTCCCTATATAGACATAAATATCTTCTACATTACTATTGCACTCTTTTTTTAAAGCTTTTATTGTCCATTTCGGTACTTCTCTATTAATCTGACTTGTTCCACAATGTGATACTGCAACAGTTTGCTTTTTTCGGTCTTCGGCAATGATTACTGGACAATCTGCCATTCTGTGTCCTATTACAATATTTGGAAACTTAGTATCTATTAATAAAATATCACAAATTATTTCTTCATCCCAGTAATCTTCTTTCATAAGATATTCGTTTGTTATTCTTACATACTTTCCATCAGGATAGTCTTCTTTAAACTCTACATCTTTTTGTTTTGGTTGTAGAACATGATTGCCATTAAAATTATACTTCTTTCCTATTTTATCTTTTACTTCTTTTAAAGCTCTTTTTCGGTCTTCTTCACTATAAGTTGCAGGATAAAATTTTTTAGCAAGAGACATACAGCCTTCTTTTCTATTTGATTCAAAAATAATTAATTTATATTTTTTCTTTTTCATTTATTATCATTTATCCTCTTCTATTATACAAATTATGATTTATGATATTTTTCTAAACATTAAATCTAAAGTGACAAATATCTCCATCTTGCATGATATAGTCTTTTCCTTCTAATCTAGCACGTCCTGCTTCTTTTACTTTTAATTCACTGCCATATTCTATTAAATCATCATAAGAGATTACTTCGGCACGAATAAAACCTTTTTCAAAATCTGTATGAATAATTCCTGCACATTGTTTTGCATTCATTCCTTTTTTAAAAGTCCAGGCTCTTACTTCATCCTTTCCTACCGTAAAATAAGTTGCTAGTCCTAAAATGTCATATGTTGCTTGAATTAACTTGTCTAGTCCTGATTCTTCTAGTCCTAAAGCTTCTAACATTTCTTGTTTTTCTTCTTTTGTTAACTCACTTAGATCTTCTTCTACTTTAGCACATAGACTTACTACTTCTGCATTTTCTTTAGCTGCATATTCT
The DNA here is from genome assembly GCA_944371995.1 of uncultured Bacilli bacterium. Taxonomy (GTDB): domain Bacteria; phylum Bacillota_I; class Bacilli_A; order RF39; family UBA660; genus Faecimonas. The sequence goes on along the minus strand of CALVYD010000007.1, from coordinate 52,664 downwards.
TTTACTTGTTGTACATATTCATTATCAAGATTTCCTAATTCACTTTCTTTGATATTTGCTAGATAGATGATTGGTTTTAGTGTTAAGAAACTGTATGATTTTAATAGTTTTTTTTCATCTTCCGTAAAATCTACTTGTCTTAATGCTTTATTTTCTTCTAAGGCTTTTTTGGCTTTTTCTAGAGCTTCTACTTCTGTTATGTCATCTTTATTTTTTGTGGTTCTTGCTTTTTTAGCAACTTTTTCTAGTCTGTTGTTTACTACATCTAAATCTGCAATTGCTAATTCTAGGTTAATTGTTTCTATATCTCTTATTGGATCAATATTGCCATCTACATGGATTATTTTTCCATCATCAAAACAACGCACTACTTCCACAATAGCATCTACTTCTCTAATATGTGATAAGAACTTATTTCCTAGTCCTTCTCCTTGAGATGCACCTTTTACTAGTCCTGCGATATCTGTAAATTCGTATGCTGTAGGAATAAATCTATCTGGTTCATACATACTTTTTAACTTATCCATTCTAGCATCTGGTACTGTTACAACTCCTACATTTGGTTCGATTGTTGCGAATGGATAGTTTTCTGCTAATATTTTTTGATTTGTAATAGCATTAAAAAGTGTTGATTTTCCTACATTAGGTAATCCTACTATTCCTGCTGTTAAACTCATATTATCTACCTCTTTTCTTTTCCTATTATATCATATTAACTTATCATTTGTATCCTATGGACATTAGAAATCTCTTATATTGTATTTTTCTATTTCTTTTGTTCTATATTCTCCCGTTTCTTATTATATAATAATTATTCATTTTTTCAAGAAAAAAACACCTTTCGGTGTTATAGCGTTGGATATACGCCAGGACCTATTGGTAAACCTGTAATATACCATCCTACTACTATTAAAATCCATGCTGCTGAAATAATTAAAAAGTATGGTGTTATCATTCTTAAAGATTTTCTTATCGTAATAGGTCTTGTTTTATTTAAATTATATATATTTAAGTATCCAATATAAATTACAAATGATGCTAATACTGGAGTGTATCCATTTGTCATAGAAGTTCCAACTCTCATTACAATTTGTGCAAATTGTGGTGAAATATTTGCTTGCATAAACATTGGTACTACAATTGGTGCAAAAATCATCCACTTGGTTGCTGGATTGGTAAGAAATAAATTGGCTATAGCAATTATAATTAATGTCACTACTATTAATGGAATACCACTAAATTCTAAATATTCTAATGCATTAGCTAACCATGCTGTTATTACAATATCTATATTAGTTTCTTTAAATACTGCGATAAATTGTGATACTACAAATATTAAAACGAAAATATAAGTTGTTTTACTAAACTTTTTTCCTATCTCTTCAATTAATTCTTTATCATTTTTTATCGTCTTGGCACCAAATCCATAGGCTAAACCAGTAATAACTAATAATAAGGTTACTAGATAAGTAAAGCCTGATTGGAAATAAGATGTATCACCAAACAATTGATTTAAATATGTTTTTTCTGTCATATCTAGTAACATTCCAGAATATGGTAGGCCTGGAATTAGCATATATATAAAGAACAATAACACTATAATACATGTAATTAAAGCAAAGCGTAAGCCTCTTTTTTCATATTTTTCTTTTTCTATTTTCTTTTGTTCTTCTTCTTCTAAATCAATTACTCTATATTGTTCTGTTTTGGCAAATTCTTCTTCTTTTTTATATTTTCCTAATTTTGGAGCAATTATATTTTCAATGATGATTGTTCCTATAATAGATATTAATATTGATGTTGCTATTATAAAAAACAAGTTTGATGTTAATGATATATGCATTCCTTCATCAATTAACCATGATGCGGTTTTTGTATAGTCCATTAATGATATTTCCATAGATCCTACAAAGATAGTAACTCCATAACCAAATGCTACTCCACAGAATGCTGTAATTATTCCTAGAAGTGGATTTCTACCATTCATAAAATAAATTAGAGCTGCTAAAGGTATTAAAATTGCATAACCTACTTCATTAATCAAAGATGAGATAGTAGCAATAAATATAATTAAAAAAGTGAATATACCTTTTGGCATTTTTGAAAAATATCTTTTGGTTAATGTTTCTATTAAACCTGTCGCTTCTGCTATTGTAATTCCTATTAAAGCTAGTAGCAAGGTTCCTAAAGGAGCAAAGCTAATAAAATTAGTTGTTGCATTTCCAATTATAAATTTCATCCCGTCAAAACTTAGCAAGTTTTCTACTGCTACTAGTGTTGGTTCTAATTCATTGGTATTAGGGTTTACAACATTATAAGTTGCTTGCATTTCTAAAGCAGATAATATTCCACTGGCTATCATCGTTAATATGATTAGACATAAAAATACAGTAATTGGATGAAAATAGAATTTTTTGAGTTTTAATTTTCTTTTTTCCGTCATATTTTTATCCTTCCTGAGATATAATTTTCTTTAATTTTTTATTAAATTCAATTCTGGGTATTAATACTGTTCTTCCACAATTGATACATTTTATCTTTATATCTGCACCTACTCTAGTAATTTCCCATTCATTTGTACCACAAGGATGTTGTTTTTTCATTATTACTTTTGTACCTACTGTGTATTTATTATTTTCCATTATGCACCTCGATTTGTGGATAAGATACTTTTATATTTCTTTTATCTAAGCCTTTTTTGAACTCACTACGTAAAAATCTCTGAGCACCATATTGTTCATTTGGTTTTGTTTCTACTGCAATTCTATATTTCATATTAGAATCATCAAACTCATCTAATCCCCATACTTGAAGTTCTCCTGTTGCGCTTGGAATTTTTCCTTCTAATTCTTTCTTTATCTCTTCTAAAGCTGCAGATACTTTTGCAGGATCTTCTTCATAAGATATTCCAAGGTCAACAACAGCTAGCGAATCATGTAAACTATAATTAATTACAGTATCTAATTTATGATTTGCAATAATTTTAGTTGCACCTTTATAATCTCTAATTCTTGTTGTTTTTAACCCTAGGAAGACTACTTCTCCCATGAATCCATCATATTCAATCGTATCTCCTACTTCAAATTGGTTTTCTGTAATAATAGAGATTCCAGCAATAAAGTCTTTGGCTAAATCTTGAAAAGCCAAACCTATAATTGCTGTTGTGATACCAAGTCCTGCCACAATTGATCTTACGTTGATTCCAAAATTGGCTAATATTGCTAGTATCACAAGAGCACCGATTACATATTTTATAATATTTAATATTACTATTCTGATTGTATTTGCTCTTTGTTTTTGATGGCCTTTTAGTTTGGCTGTTTTATATAGTGCTTGATTTATGACCTTTTTGGCAATTTTATAACAAACAATCCCAAGAATTATATAAATTATTGGAAAAATTATATGTTTCAAATCTATTTGTATTACATCAAACATTTTCAATTAGGATTACCTCCTTGTGTCTAGATTCATTATTTCTAGTAGGCGATTTAGGTCGTTTCCATTTACAAAACTAATTTCTATTTTATTTGATTTAATTTTTACTCTGGTTCCCAATTTATCACATAACTCTTCTTCTAAGTATTGATATTCATTTGTTTTTGGCACGTGTTTTTGAATTTGGTGTGTTCTTGCAAATTTTTCAGTAGACTGAGTCATGTTTTCTAACTCTCTTACACTAATTCCTTCTGTTGTTATTTTATCTGCTAATTCCTTTTGTTGTTCTTCATTTTCTAGTTTACTTAAAACCCTGGCATGTCCCATACTCATTTTGTTATCAGAAATCATCGTTTGAATTGATGATGGAAGTTTTTGTAATCCTATCATATTTGTAATATAACTTCTACTTTTACCTAATTTCTTAGCTAGTTCTTCCTGGGTTATATTTAATGTTTCTATTAACTTTTTATAAGCACGCGATTCTTCCATTGGATTTAAGTTTTCTCTTTGTAGATTTTCTAGAAGAGCAATTTCCATCATTTCTTCATCAGTAAAATCTCTAACAATAGCTGGAATTTCATCTAATCCTGCTAATTTAGAAGCTTTTACACGACGTTCTCCGGCAATAATTTCATATCCCTTGATACTCTTTTTTATAATAATAGGTTGAAATACGCCATGTTCTTTAATAGAGTCAGCTAATTCTTGTAATGCTTCCTCATTAAATACTTGTCTTGGTTGATATGGATTGCTTCTAAGTTCATCTAATTTTACTTTTATTATTTCTTCTTTTGGTGTTTCAGTTAGTATTTTTTCTTCCATTTTATCATAAGCAATTGGTTCATTATAAAATAATTCTTCTAATCCTCTACCTAAAGCTCTTCTTTTATTATTTTCCATTTCTTTCAATCACTTCCTTTGCTAGGTTTAAATAAGCTTCACTACCTCTACTTTTAGGGTCATATGCTATGATTGGTTCTCCATGTGATGGAGCTTCAGTTAATCTTACTAATCTTGGAATAATTGTGTTATATACTTTTTCTTTAAAGAACTTTCTAATATCATCTACTACTTCAAAACCTAAATTGGTTCTAGAATCTAACATTGTTAATAAGACACCTTCAATATCTAGTGTTGGATTTAGACTTTTCTGAGCTAACATAATTGTTTTTAATAATTGTGTGATTCCTTCTAGAGCAAAGAATTCACATTGTACTGGAATTATTACAGAATTAGATGCTGTTAAAGCATTTGTAGTAATGATTCCTAATGATGGTGGACAATCAATAATTATATAATCAAAGCTATCTTTTATGTCTAATAAATGAATTTTTAATTGTTCTCCTTTTAAGAATCCAGATTCTTGTTTACTTTTTTCTACTAATTCTATATCTAATCCTGCTAAATTAATTGTAGCTGGTAATACATATAAGTTTTTGTATTTTGTTTTAATCATTGCTTCTTCTATTTTGCATTCTCCAATTAAAACATCATAAACACTGCGTTCTATATCTCCTTTGTTAATTCCAACACCTGTAGTTGTATTACCTTGAGGATCTAAATCGATTAATAATACTTTCTTTCCTAATACTGCTAATGATGCAGAAAGATTGATACTAGTTGTGGTTTTTCCTACTCCACCTTTTTGATTTACTAATGATATCACCTTTCCCATGTTTATCACCTGTTTCCATTTTTACTAATATATTGTATCAAATAAATAGTGTTTTTTAAATGCTTTTCGCAAAAAAAGTAGATTTTTTGAAGAGAATAAATTTATCTTCATTATCTACTTTGTTATTCTGCTGTTTTATCTAATTTTATGATAATTTGATATGATTTTGCAAAATTCATTTCATCAATATCAGCTTTTACACCATGTCGATTTAATTCTTCTACTAAATTTCTTACCATATCTATTGATTTTTGTACTGTAAATTGTTCATTCTTTTTGGAATTTACTTCTGGACGTTTTACCTCACCGAACAATGCTGTATTTAGATTAGAATTGGTTTTCATTGCTTGATTTGGTTTTTCTCTACGCGAATCCGTATTAACATTTGATTTAGTTAAAGATAACAGTGGATTTCCTTCTATTTCGTCTAAAGAAACAGTATTGGTATTTTTTGTTTGTACTTCTGAAGGCAAATCAACAGGGATTAAATCTGGTGTTTTAAAGTAATCTTCATTTTTTACTTGATTTACCTTATTTTCATCTGTTTTTACTATTTCTTCTGCTGGCGTAATAAATCTAAAGTTTTCATGTTCAGGGTTTGTAGTTGTAGGTATTGGTGCTGCACTAAGATTTAATAAGCTATCTAGATCTGCACTTGGTTTTGCTGCTGGAGCATTGATATCCATTGCATTCGCTTTTATATCATTTATATTTGGTATTTGCTGGTTGCTGTTTGGATTGAATCCTCCTACAGGATTATCATCTTGATCGTCATCGTCGTCATTGATTTCTCCATAGTTAATAAATCTAGGAGTATGCTCTTCTGTATTTTCGCCATCTGGCGGTGCTATTCTTATTTTTCCATAATCTGAAGTATCCTCTGGTAAATCTGCAGTAGGCATTAAAGGGCTACTATTTACAAATGATGTGGATGTTATCGGAGCAGATGACATGTTCATGGCTGGATTATTCATAGGTTCTCCTTTCTCTCTAGGGTACATATCTTTTATTTCTTGTTCTAATTGTCGAACGGTCATTTTTTCATTGATTACCTTTTTAAGCATTTCATTTTGTTTTTTCTTATCTGGAATATTTAATAAGGTTCGTGCATGTCGTTCAGAAATTTGTTCTTTTAATAAAGCTGTTTGTACTTCGTCTGAAAGGCCTAACAATCTAATTTTATTAGCCACTGCTGATTGACTTTTTCCCATGGTTTTGGCTAATTCTTCTTGTGTCATTTGATCTATTTCTAATATTTTTTGATAAGTTCTAGCTTCTTCTATTGGATTTAAGTTTCTTCTTTGAAGATTTTCTAATAATGCTACTTTTGAACTTTCTTTATCATCCAAATTTCTAATGATTGCTGGTATTTTAGTAAGTCCTGCCATTGCTGATGCTTTATATCTTCGCTCTCCAGCAATTATTTCATATTTTCCATTAACGTTTCGTACAATGATAGGTTGTATTACACCATGTTCTTTTATTGATACAGCAAGTTCTTTTAATGCTCTTTCATCAAAGACTTCGCGAGGTTGAAATCTATTGGGTATTATATCGTCTAAGTATAGATAAACAATTTCATCTTTTTGTTCTTGATTCATTTTCATCCCTCGCTTTATTCTTTCTAGTATTCCTATAGTATCATTATAGACTATTTTCTTTATGCTTTCAAGAATAAGTTCATAAGAAAAAGAACTACCTGTTTTTTTCTTTCTATATATATTCGGTTATATAGATTGGTTTGTAGTCCTTTTACTATCTGTTTTCTATTACTATTAAGCTACGATTACTATTTTCTTTTGGTAATAAAAACTTATTTATTTTTATTATTTTATATTTTTTACTAATTTTTTTCTTTACTTCTTCGGTTAGTTCTTCATCTATATTTCCTTTCATAGCTACCAATTTTCCGTTTTTATTTACTAAATGCATGGTATATTTTAGTAGTTTTTCTATGTTAGCTACGGCACGGGCTGTTACTACATCAAAAGTCTCATGATATTCTTCTCCTCTTGTATGAATTGCTTTTATATCTTTTAGCTCTAATTCTTTTATTATTTCGTTTAAATAGTTTACTCTTTTTAGGAGAGAATCAATTAAAATTATTTTTAAATTAGGATAAAATATTTTTAATACAATACCTGGAAATCCGGCTCCTGTTCCAACATCACATAGTGTTTCTACTTTAGAAAGCTCTATTTCTTTTACTATTGTTAGACTATCATAAAAATGCTTTAAGTAAACATCTTCCTTCTCTGTTATTCTTGTTAAATTGATTTTTTGATTCCATTCTATTAATAATTGATAAAATTTCTCTAATTGTTGCAATTGTTCTTTGGTTGGCATTATTCCTAATTTTTGTACTTCTTCTATAAATTCTTTTTCTGTCATTTAGGCATTCCTTCTTAGATATACCATCAATATAGATATATCGGCAGGATTTACTCCGCTGATTCTTGATGCTTGACCTATTGTTGTTGGTCTTACTTCTCTTAATTTTTGTCTTGCTTCACTAGCTAAATTAGGAATTGTATCATAATTGATATCTTCTGGAATCTTTTTTTCTTCTAGAGATAACATTTTTTCTGCTTCTTTGTTGGCTTTTTTGATATAACCTTCATATTTAGCATTAATTTCTACTTGTTCTAGCTCTTCCTTTGTATAATTCAGTTCTATAAAATGTTTAATATTTTCTAATGTTATCTCTGGTCTTTTTAAGAAATCATATAGTGATATTCCATCTTTTAAAGGTGTGGAAGGAATTGTTTCTATATATTCATTAATTCCTTTTTTAGGTGTTATTCTTGTTGATTTTAATAACTCTTCTAATTCTTTTATGTTTTCTTTTTTCTTACAGAATTCCTTGTATTTTTCTTCACTAATTAATCCTACTTGATAGCCATAATCTCTCAATCTTAAGTCAGCATTATCATTTCTTAACAATAATCTATATTCTGCACGAGATGTTAAAAGTCTATAGGGATCTTTTACTCCTTTGGTTACTAAATCATCAATTAATACACCAATGTATGATTCATTTCTCTTTAATATTAATGGTTTTCTTCCTTCTAGTTTTAATGAGGCATTTATCCCGGCAATTAATCCTTGACCAGCTGCTTCTTCATATCCACTAGTTCCGTTTATTTGTCCAGCAGTATATAAATTCTCTACTAATTTAGTTTCTAGAGATCTTTTTAATTGCATTGAATCAATTGCATCATACTCTATGGCATAACCATATTTTAATATTTTAGCGTGTTCTAATCCTGGAAGACTGTGTACCATTAAATCTTGAATTTCATTTGGCATACTGGTAGAGAATCCTTGAAGATAGATGTCATCATAATAAAGGCTTTCTGGCTCAAGAAATAGTTGATGACGTTCTTTATCACTAAATCTTACTACTTTGTCTTCTATAGAAGGACAATATCTTGGACCTACTCCTTCTACATATCCACCATACATACTTGATTCTTTTAAATGTTCTTTTATTATTTCATGAGTTTTTTCTGTTGTATAAATTAAATGACAGGAAATTTGGTCTTCAGGCTGGCGATAAATTATGTTATCAAAAGAGAAAGTATGAGTAATAACATCTCCTTTTTCTTCTTTTGTTTTACTATAATCAATAGAGTTTTTATCTATTCTTTGTGGTGTTCCTGTCTTTAAACGTTTGATGGTAAAACCTAGGTCTTTCAAACTGTCACTTAAAAATTTAGACTCTTTTTCACCGTGAGGACCGGAAGATTTACGATTTGCACCTGCTAAAACTACTGCTTTTAGATAGGTTCCTGTTGTTAAAATTACAGCACTTGCTAATATTTTCTCGCCATTTTCTAGTTCTACACCCTCTATTTTTTTATCTTTTACCAGTAATTTTTCAACCATTGCTTCTTTTATTTCAAGATTTTCAGTAGAATTTAGTGTTTTTAGCATTTCTTTTGGATAAATAATTTTATCTGCTTGAAAACGTAATGCTTGGACGGCAGGGCCTTTTTTAGTATTTAGCATTTTTGTTTGAAGTGCTGCTTTGTCAGCATTTTTTCCCATTTCTCCACCTAGAGCATCTATTTCTCTAACTACAATTCCTTTCGCTGGTCCTCCGATAGAAGGGTTACATGGCATATCTGCTATATTATTTATATTTGATGTTACTAATAGTGTTTTATGGCCTAATCTTGCAGATGCTAAAGCGGCTTCACAACCTGCATGACCGCCTCCTACGACGATTATTTCATATTTCATTTTATCACCTTATTTCCCTACACAAAAGTTTGCAAATAAATGATCTAGTATTTCATCACTATAGGTTTCTCCTATAATTTCCCCTAACAGGTCAAAAGATTCCTTTAAATCAATTTCTATCATATCTATTGGTAAGTCGTTTTTTAATCCTTCTTCGGCATCATGTAAGCTTTGATAGGCTTTCGTTGCTAGAGATATTTGTCTTGCATTTGTTAGATATGTATAGTCTTTTGATTTTATACTTTCTAATTGAAATAATTCAACTATTTTTTCTTTTAAAGATTTGATTCCTTCTGTTGTATTTGTGTTTGTATATACTATATCTTTTAATTTTTTAGAATCAAGATTGATTTTCTTTTCTAAATCATTTTTATTTACTACAATAATTCTTTCTTTCTCTTTTGTCTTTTCTAATATTTCTTCATCTTCTTTTGTTAGAATTTCGTTATTATTTAATACAACAATTACTAAGTCAGCATCATCTATCATCGATAAGCTTTTTTCTACTCCTAATTTTTCAACGACATCTTCTGTTGAACGAATACCTGCTGTATCTATAATATTTAATAGAATACCATCTAGATATATTTCTCCTTCTACAATATCACGGGTTGTTCCAGCAATATCTGTTACAATTGCCTTTTCTTGCTCTAGTAATTTATTTAAAATGCTACTTTTTCCTACATTAGGACGACCAATAATTACTGTTTTTATTCCTTCTTTAATTAAAGTTGAGTTTTTAGATTCTTTAATTACTTTGGTTAAATCCTCTTTCATTACTTTTAATTCTTTTTCTATCTTTTCTTTTGTTACTACTTCTATATCATAGTATTCCGGGTAATCAATATTTACTTCAATACTTGCTAATAATTGTTTTAGTTTATCTCTAAATTCTTTAATCATATTTGATGTTGTTCCAGTAAGTTGAGATAAAGCTAATTTACTTGCTTCTTCATTTTTACTATCAATGATATCCATCACTGCTTCACTTTTTACTAAGTCAATTCTTCCGTTTAGAAATGCACGTTTTGTAAACTCACCTGGTTCTGCTAATCTTGCTCCATGTGTTAACATTGTCTCTAGAATACGCTTTGTTGATATAATTCCTCCATGACAGTTAATTTCTACTACATCTTCTGTGGTATATGTTTTTGGAGCTTTCATAATAGATACTAATACTTCATCAATTACTTCATCATTATCTATAATGTACCCGTAATTAATGGTATGGCTTTCTACTTTTGTTAAATCTTTACCCTTAAAACATTTATTTACAATTTCTATAGCTTCATTTCCACTTAATCTCACAATAGAGATTGCTCCAACACCTAGGGCTGTTGAAATTGCTACTATAGTGTCTTCCATACTACTTTTCATTGATGATATACCTTCTTTTTTGGTAATTCTTGTTTTATTTTTAGTGCTTTTAAAGATTCAGAACTAGATAATGCTTCTTTAATTCTAGAGCTCGCATTTTCTATACTATATTTTTTCGTTAATGTTTCTATTAGTGCATTTCTATTTAGTACAATATAACCTTGGTCATAATATTTTGTATTTATATTTTCTGCTATATCATGAGAATATCTTTCTAATTCTTCTTTTAATACTTTTTTTGATTGACTATCATTGTTAAAAATATAGCTTATATTATTTGCCGGGTTAACATATATAGGTATCTGTAACATTTTACTTACTTCTTCATTTCGAGGATCATCTTCATAACATTTTTCTTCTGTTAATTTGGCGTGTACTATTTGTGAATATCTTTCTAATTCTTCCAACGAGATTAAATCAAAATTTTCTATTTGTGCTTTATATTTTTCTATAAATATTCTAGCAAGTATCATGGACAAATTAATTCTTTGCGTTCCTTTTATATAAATTCCACTTCCTATTTCTGGTTTAGTGTAATAACAGTTTGCTTTTTCTGAATATTGAATTCTATTTTGTATCATATCCATTTTTTTTAGTAGAGATTGTATCTGTTTTTCAATTTCTAAATACTTTTGAATAGCTGGTAATTGGTTTAATTGTTCTTGTTTCTCTATAAGACTTTTTAAGGTTTCTTCTAACTTTTTTTTCTCGTTCACTAAGTCCATGTGTTTTCTCCTTCCTTTTCCCCTTTTTCAATTTCTTTGTTAGTAATTATATCACGTTTTCTTTTATTTTAAAAAAAAAGAAATTATTCAATCTCTTCTTTCGGTTTTATTACTACATAACGATTTGGTTCTTCTCCTTCACTTTCTGTATATACTTTTTTGTTGTTGGCTAAAGCGTTATGTATAATTCTTCTTTCATAGGAGTTCATAGAATCCATTTTAGCTTCTATTTTGGTTGTTGCAACTTCTTTTGCCACGTTTTTAGCAAGTCTTACTAATTGTTTTTCATGTTTTTCTTTATATGAGTTAATATCTATTAAAAATTTATAAGACTCCCCTATTTCTTTTTTTATATATTGGCTTGCTACTGTTGATAATGCTTGAAGATTTTTACCATTTTTTCCAATTAATAATGCATCATTATCAGAATAAATTGTATAAGTTGGAATATTATCTTTGGTTTTTACTTCAATATTAGCAGTAAATCCTAAATCTTTCAGTAATTTTGATAAGTAATTTTTAATTTCTTTTACTACTTCTCTTTTTTCTATTACTTCTATTTCTACTTTTTTACTTTTAAATAGTCCACCTTTTTGAACGTCTGTTTCTTTTATAATTAGGTTTTCTTCTAATTCTTGTAATCCTATTTTAGCGTTTTCTAAGGCTTCTTCTTTTGTTTTTCCTACAAATCTATGCTTTTCCATGTACTTCCTTACTCCTTTTTACTACAATATTTTGAATAATTGTTAATAAGTTGGATGTTACCCAGTAAATTCCTAATGCAGATGGCATGAATAATGCTGTTATTATAATAATTCCGCTCATCATGATTGGCATCATTTTCATACTTGGATCTGTAGTATTTCCTGTTAAATTCATTTTAAATGAATAGAATGTGGTAGCAGCAATTAATATCATTAAAATGATATAAGCTATAAATGTTGATGATGACACTCCAATCATAGGAGTTGTTCCTAATTGCATACCTAAAAACTTATCTTCAAATATTGCAGGTGTTCTTTGCACTGCTTCGAAGAAAGCAATAAATAATGGTAATTGTAACATTGCAAATACACATCCTGACATTGGACTTATATTATATTTTTTATATACCATCATCATTTCTTGACTTTGTCTCATCATAGATTCTTGATCTTGTCTGTCTTTATATTTATTAGTTATCTTTTCTATTTCTGGCTGAGCTTTTTTCAATAATTCTGATTGTAAAGCTGTTTTTCTGGTGATTGGAAAAGCAATTAATCTAATAATAATACTTATAATAATTAATGATACTGCGTAATTTCCTACTAGTCTACCTAACCATAATAAAACAAATGCTAATGGTTTTACAAAAATACTTGTCCAAAGTCCTTCATATTTTCCTGATGTTATTTTAAATTCATCACAAGTTGGTAGTTTATCAACATTGACTCCATTTTCTTTGTATAATTTTATATTTTCTTTATTTGTTGGTTGGCAAATAATATTTTCTGTTAAGTTTTGACCTGTTTGTTCGTTTTTTACTGGTTGTTTATCGTCATCTACTAATGTTGTCGTACACCCTGTTGTTATTAATAGTAATAATAATATTACTACGATTTTAAGTTTATTTTGCTTTTTCATTTTTCGTCCTTTCCTTCATTATAAGGGACTTTAACTTTTGATTTAGTGTTTGATAGTCTAAATTTTTTCCCTTCTCTCTTAATATTATAATATAATCTTTGTTGTTTACATAGTCTTTTTCAAAATTATCTATGATAGAACGTATTTGTCTTTTTTTTCTATTTCTATATACAGCATTTCCTAGTTTTTTGCCTACCGAAATTCCATATCTTGCATAATTTAGATTATTTTGCATGGAATATACTATAAATATATCATTTTTGTTTTTGTACCCTTTTTTTATTATTCTATCAAAATCATATTGATGTTTTACTATATACATTTTTTTCATGTAATCACCTTTTCATAAGTAAAAAACCACTGTTTTAGGCAGCGGTAAATTATTTACAAAGACTTTTACGACCTTTGCGACGACGACGATTTAATATATTTGTTTTCTTACGTGCGAAAAAACCTAATTTTTTTGATTTTTTACGATTATTTGGTTGATATGTTCTTTTCATCTTCTTCCACCTCCAGACATAAATCTACATTATTATAATAATAATATCACATTTTTGTCAATCATAAGTTATTTTTTTTATTTTTTTCTTTTCCACATAATCCACAGGGTTGTGATTTATTTTACTCGCAAGTGTGTATTTAAATTTGTGGAAAATGTGGAAAAGTTTATTTTTCCTTATATATACTTACTATCTGATTGTGGATTTTATTGTGTATTGTGTGTGAATTACTTTTTTTTTAATTTTTCTATTTCTTTTTTACACATTTTGAGCTAAACTATTGGTATCAATTTTGCTTGTGGGGAGATGGTCGAATGAATGTAGATATTTTATGGTCAAAATTTCTAACTGAAGTTAAAGAAGACTTAACCTCACTTTCTTTTGAAACATGGTTTATAGATACTAAATTATATAAATTGGATAATGGAAAGGCCTATATTATTGTTCCTATGCCAATACACAAAAAACATTTAGCAGATAATTATTCAGAATTAATTTTAAACCATTTAAATGATATTACCGGTACTAATTTTGAACTTGTTTTTTTATTAAAAGAAGAGATTGAAGAAGAGGAAAAAGTAGGGGATATAGAAGAATTCCAAGTAAAAAGTGAGGAAGCTGGCGTTCCTAATCATCAAATTCAATCTAATTTAAAGAGTAAATACACCTTTGATAACTTTATTGTTGGAAATAGTAATAAATTTGCTCATGCTGCGGCATTATCGGTTGCTGAAAATCCTGGTAATATGTATAATCCTTTGTTTATTTATGGTAATAGCGGGTTAGGTAAGACGCATTTAATGCACGCAATTGGTAACTATATTACCGAAAATAGTAATAGAAGAGTGCTGTATGTTACATCGGATCAATTTATTCAAGATTTTATTGGTATTAATAAGAAAGATGATAAGGGAACAAACTTTAATTATGTTGATTTCTTTAAAAATAAATATAGAAATATAGACGTACTTATTATTGATGACATTCAGTTTTTAGGTGGTGCTACACAAACACAACAAGAATTTTTTCATACTTTTAATACTTTATATAATGATAGTAAACAAATTATTATTTCATCAGACCGTTCTCCAGACGATTTGAAATTACTGGAAGATCGTTTAAGAACAAGGTTTTGCTGGGGATTAACAGTCAATATTTTTCCTCCAGACTTTGCACTTAGAACAGAAATATTAAAGAAAAAGATAATTGCTGGTAATTTTGAAAAAGAAATTCCTGATGATGTAGTAGAGTATATAGCGTCTAATATTGGTACTGATGTTAGACAATTAGAGGGTTCTATTACTAGATTAATTGCTTATTCTACTATCATGGGTGGTGCTGAAATTACTCTAGATTTGGCAATAGAAGCTTTAAAAGATTTTATCAGTAAAGGAATGGGTGAAAAGAACGATATTCAACGAATACAAAAAATTGTATCCGAATATTTCCAAATTTCTGTTGAAGATATACGTAGTAAAAAGAGAAGTTCTAATATTTCTTTTCCAAGACAGATTGCAATGTACCTCTGTAGAACTATGACTAATGAATCTTTTCCTAAAATTGGAACAGAATTTGGTGGAAAAGACCATACTACAGTTATGCACTCTGTAGAAAAAATTGAAAAAGAAATAAAAGTTAATAAAGATTTAGCAAATATTATAGAAAAATTAAAAAAAGATATTGGAGTTGTGTAAAAAATTGGAAAAACTTGACTTTTTCCACAAGAAAAAATATGATAAAATCATTGATGAGATTGCATAAAATAAGTTTTACACTGTTTTCCACAGTAATAATAAAAATAATAATAAAAGAAAGAAGGAATATATATGAAATTAACAATTAAAAAAGATTTATTATTGAATGCACTAAATAAGGTATCTAAAGCTATTTCTACTAAGAACTTAATTCCCGTATTAGCTGGTATTAAGTTTGAATTAAAAAAGAAAAGATTAACTTTAACTGCTAGTGATAATGATATTACTATTCAAACGATGATTGAAGCTACGAATGATGAAGATTTTAAAGTAGAGCAAGAGGGTAGTATTATTATTCAGGGTAAATATATTTTAGATATTGTTCGTAAATTACCTGATAAATATATTAATATAGAGGTTATTGATGAATTAAAGATTTTAATTTACACAGAAAATAGTGAATTTAATTTAAATGGTATTAGTGAAAGTGAATATCCTAATATAGGGTTAGAAGAAAGTAAGAAGAAAGTTAGTATTAATGCTTCTGTATTTAAAGATATTGTTAATCAGACTGCATTTGCTTCTTCTAATGAAGAAAGTAAACCTGTACTTACTGGTATTAACTTTAATATAGTAGGGGATGTATTAGAGTGTAATTCTACAGATTCTTATCGTTTAGCTAGAAAAGTTGTTAAATTAACTGGAGCAAGTGAAGAAAATTATAATATTGTTATACCTAGTCATAATATTTTAGAGTTTTCTAGAATTATTGATGAAGAAGATGGGGATATAGAATTACATATCTTTAATAATAAGATATTGTTTAAGACAGGAAATTTAAAATTTGAATCTCGTTTAATTAATGGTACTTATCCAAATACTTCTAATTTATTACCTGATAGTTCTTATTTAGTTGTTAGTACTAATTTAAATGCCTTCTACGACGTAATTGATCGTGTTAGTATATTAACTAGCGATAAAGAGAAAAACATCGTTACATTGGAAACTAGAGGGGATATATTAGTACTTAAGAGTTCTTCTGTTGAAATAGGTAGAGTAGAAGAGAAGATGCCTATTACTAAGAATAATGATGAGGATATTAAAATCTCATTTAGTGCTAAATATATGATGGAAGCTTTAAAAAGCTTTTCCACAGAAACTGTTGATATTCATTTTGTTGGAGAAATTAAACCAATTTTAATAAAATCTAGTGAGGATGATACTTTAACACAACTAGTTTTACCAATTCGTACTTATTAAAATAAAAAAAACTCCAAAAATTTGGAGTTTTTTTTTAAATTTCTCTAATAATATATATGAGATGTTACAGAAAGTGACAAATCTCTACAATTTCTTTTGTTATTCTAGTGACAATTTCATGTTTAGGAGGGGGAAATTTTATGGAATATGAAATTAATAAGGGAACATTAGCTATTATGCCTAATGAAAATGAAAGTAGTTTGGTTTATGAAGATGAGGATCGTTTTTTGATAGAACAGTCTCCATTTCAAATTATGGAAGAAAGTTGTAGGTATTTTGGTAGTACTTATGAAGGAAGAAAAGATAGTGCTAGATTTATTTTAGGTGCTGAATATAAAGTTCCTGTTATTGTTGAAGATACTGATAATTTAATTGTTTTTCCAACTACATCACCAAAATCAGATGATTGTATTTGGATTTCTTTGAAGAGAGTTAAGAATTTTGAAAGAATAGATAATAGTAATACCAAAGTTATTTTTGATAATAATAAGGAAATTATTGTTCCAGTTTCCTATCGTACTTTAGAAAATCAAATATCTAGAGCTTCTAGATTAGATTTTATGATGAGAAAGAGAAAATCAAATTTATAAAAATGATTCATAAAATCACTTTTTACTATCTTATTTGGTCATTTTATGCTATAATATTACTGTATGTATAGGAATACCGAAATAGGGGATAGGTGATTATATGGGTCTTTTTTTTAAGTCTGATTGAAAATCACTAAAATTAATTTAGTAAATTTTAGAAATTATTCATCTGCATCTATTAAACTTGGGGATGGTATGAATATTTTTGTTGGAGATAATGCACAAGGGAAGACTAATATCTTGGAAGCTATTACTTTTTTAGCTCTTACTAAGTCACATAGATTAGGTGTTCATCCTAATGTTATTATGTTTAATAAAACGAAAGCTAAAATAAAGGGAGTTGTGAAAAAAGATCGAATTATTTCTAAATTAGAGATTGATATGTTAGAAAACGAAAAAAAGTTGTTTGTTAATCAGACTGAAATAAAGAAAGTTGCTGATTATATCTCTAATTTAAATGTAATCGTTTTTTCTCCTGATGATTTGGAAATTATTAAAGGTTCTCCAAATATTAGAAGAAACCTATTAAACATACAGCTTTCACAAATTTCTAAAGTTTATTTGAATATTTATAATGAGTATAATAAGTTACTGCGTACACGTAATGAATATTTGAAAGTTTTATTTCAAAATTCTATTGCGGATTCTTCTTATTTAGATATTATTACTGATAAACTCATAGAAAAAGCGGTGTTTATTTATCAAAAAAGGAAAGAATACATTGATTTGATTAATGATAGTATTGATACTTATTATAAAGATATTAATGGTAATCAGGGTTTAGTTGTGGAATATCATCCTAATATTGAATTTAAGTCTTATGAAAGTGAAGATATTAGGAAAGCTTTAAAACATTATTATAAGAAGAATTATAAAAAAGAATTAAATTATGGTATGACTTTGGTAGGACCGCATCGAGATGATTTTTCTTTTTTATTCTGTGAAAAAGATTTAAAGTTTTTCGGGTCGCAAGGTCAACAAAAAACAGCTGTTCTTGCTTATAAATTGTCTGAAATTCCAATATTTGAAGATGTTTTGAAAACTTCTCCTGTATTACTTTTAGATGATATTTTTAGTGAGTTAGATTTAAAAAAAAGAAATCGACTTTTAAAGTTGATTCATCATGGTATTCAGAGTGTAATTACAACTACTGATTTAAAAAATATTAATAAGAAATATTTAGAGGATGCTTATATATACAGCGTAAAGAATGGAAATGTTGAAAGAAAGTAGGTATAAATATGAATGAGGAAAAAGTAGAAAGAGAATATGATTCTTCGGCCATACAGGTTTTGGAAGGATTAGAAGCTGTTCGAAAAAGACCTGGAATGTATATTGGTACTACTAGTTCTAGAGGTCTTCATCATTTAGTATGGGAAATTGTGGATAATGCTATTGATGAAGCTTTAGCTGGATATTGTACCCATATTGAAGTAGAAGTTGGAAAAGAAAATACTATTACAGTTAAAGATAATGGTCGTGGTGTACCAGTAGAAGTTCATCCTAAAACTGGTAAAAGTACTGTTGAGACAGTGTATACTGTATTGCATGCTGGTGGTAAGTTTGGTGGAGGAGGATACAAAGTATCTGGTGGACTTCATGGAGTAGGTGCTAGTGTTGTTAATGCATTGTCTGAGTGGATGGAAGTACGTGTTTATAAAAATGGTAATGTTTATTATCAACGTTATTCTAATGGAGGACACCCTGAGGAAGACCTTAAAGTTATTGGTTCTTGTGATGACGATAGAACTGGTACTACTGTTACTTTTAAGCCTGATCCTGATATTTTTCAAGAAACTACGGTTTTTGATTACGATATTTTAAAAACTAGACTTCGTGAGCTTGCTTTTTTAAATCGTGGTCTTAGAATTTCTCTTTACGATTTAAGAGAAGATAATGTTTCTGATACTTTCTGTTATGAGGGAGGTATTAGTGAATATGTAGAGATGTTAAATAAAGACAAGAAGCCAATTCATGATACTATTATTGACTGTACTGGAATTGAAAATGATATTTCTTTAGAGGTTGCACTTCAATATAATGAAACTTATAATTCTAGTATTTATTCTTTTGTTAATAACATTAATACACCAGAAGGTGGAACTCATGAAGATGGTGTAAGACGTGCTTTAACTCGTATTTTGAATAAGTATGCTACTTCTAATGGGATGTTAAAGAATAATGATGATTCTTTGACTGGTGATGATGTTAAAGAAGGACTTACTATGATTGTTTCTATTAAACATCCTAATCCTCAATTTGAAGGACAAACAAAGACAAAACTTGGAAATAGTGAGTGTCGTGGTATTGCAGATCGTATTTTTTCTGAAGCTTTTGAGAGATTTTTAATGGAGAATCCTGATCAAGCAAAGATTATTGTTGAAAAAAGTATGACTGCATCTCGTGCTAGGGTTGCTGCTAAAAGGGCTAGAGAGTTAACTCGTAGAAAAGGTGATTTGGATATTACTAATTTCTATGGAAAACTATCTGATTGTAAGAGTAAGGATCCTTCAGAGTGTGAAATTTTCTTAGTCGAGGGAGATTCTGCTGGTGGTTCTGCAATTAAAGGTAGAAATAGTATGACTCAGGCAATTTTGCCTTTACGTGGTAAGATTTTAAATGTTGAAAAAGCCAGACTTGATAGAGCGCTTGCTAATGAGGAAATTCGTACTATTATTACTGCTTTTGGTACTGGAATTGGTGATGATTTTGACTTAAGTAAATTAAGATATGACAAAATTATTATTATGACGGATGCTGATGTCGATGGTAGTCATATTCGTGTATTGTTACTTACTTTATTTTATCGTTTCTTTAGGCCTATTGTTGAAGCTGGACATGTATATGCTGCTCAACCTCCATTATTTGTTATTAAACATGGTAAAAATATCAAATATGTGCTTAATGAACAAGAAAGAGATGAGTATTTAGCAACACTTTCTCCTAATACAAAATATGATATTATGCGTATGAAAGGTTTAGGAGAGATGGATGCAGAAGAATTGAATGAAACTACTATGGATATTGAAAAACGTGTGTTACGTCAGATTACAGTAGAGGATGCCATGGCTGCTGATGAGACATTTGCTCAGTTAATGGGTGAAGAAGTAGGTCCTAGAAGAGAATTTATTGAAGAAAATGCTGTTTATGTACAGAATTTGGATATTTAGGGAGGTAGGATAGAATGGATAAGTTAGAAAAAAATAATATAGTTAATGAAGTAAGGGATTCTTTCCTTGAATATTCTATGAGTGTTATTGTTTCTCGTGCCTTACCTGACTTGAGAGATGGTTTAAAGCCTGTTCATAGACGTATTTTATATTCTATGTATGAATCTGGTTATACACCTGATAAACCTCATAAAAAGAGTGCTAGAATCGTTGGAGATGTCATGGGTAAATATCATCCACATGGTGATTCTAGTATTTATGAAGCTATGGTTAGAATGGCCCAGGACTTTTCATATCGTTATATGTTAGTTGATGGTCATGGTAACTTTGGTAATATTGAGGGATATGGTGCTGCAGCAATGCGTTATACTGAGTCCAGATTATCTAAGATTTCGTTGGAGTTATTAAGAAATATTAATAAAGATACAGTTAATTTTATTCCAAACTTTGATGAATCTGAAAAAGAACCTGAAATTTTACCTTCTAGATTTCCTAATATTTTAGTTAATGGTACCATGGGAATTGCTGTTGGTATGGCTACTAACATTCCTCCACATAACTTAAAAGAGGTCATTGATGGATGTATTGCTTATATTGATAATCCTGATATTGATGTTGATGGATTGATGCAATATATTAAAGGTCCTGATTTTCCAACAGGAGCTACTATTTTAGGTAATAGTGGTATTCGAAAGGCTTATGAAACGGGTAGAGGAAGTATTACTATTCGTAGTAAAGCACGAATTGAAGAGAAAAATGGAAGACATTATATTATTGTGGATGAGGTTCCTTATGGTATTAATACATTAGAATTAAAGAATAAGGTTGCTGAACTTGTTCATAATAAAGTAATTGATGGAATTACTGATTATCATACGGATTTAAAAGATGGTATTAAGATTACGATTACTCTTAAGAAAGATGCTAATCCTCAGGTTGTTCTTAATAATTTATATAAGCATACTGCTTTTCAGACAAATTATGGAATTATTTTCTTAATGCTTGATCAAGGTGTTCCAAAAACATTAGGATTAAAAGATATTATTTCTAAATATATTGATTATCAAAAGGAAATTATTATTCGTCGTACTAAGTTTGATTTAGCTAGAGATGAAGCTAGAGCGCATATTTTAGAAGGATTAAAAATTGCACTGGATCATATTGATGAGATTATTCAGTTGATAAAATCGGCTAAAAACGATGAAGAAGCTATGATTGGCCTTAGAAATAACTATAAATTATCTGAAGCTCAAGCTCAAGCTATCTTGGAAATGAAGTTAAGACGTTTAACTGGATTGGAAAGAGATAAAATAGAGAATGAGTTACAAGAATTACTTGCTGAAATTGAAGAATTAAAATCAATATTAGCAAGTGAAGCTAAAGTATTACAAATTATTAAAGACGAAATGATAGAAATTAAGAATAAATATGGAGATGAACGTCGTACAAATATTGATATGACTGCAATTGAATATATTGAAGACGAGTCATTAATTCCTGTTGAAGATATTATTGTTACTTTAACTAATAAAGGATATATTAAGAGATTAAAATCTGATACTTATAAGACTCAAAATCGTGGTGGAGTAGGTATTAAAGGTATGTCTACTAATGAGGAGGATTTTGTAGAGCAATTGGTTTCAATGAAAACCCATGATTATATTCTATTCTTCTCTAATAAAGGTAGAATTTATCGTATGAAAGGTTATGAAGTTCCAGAATTTAGTAGACAATCTAAAGGATTACCAATTATTAATTTATTACCATTAGAAAAAAACGAGAACATTAATTCGATAATATCGCTATCTGCTGATAATGAAGAACATAAGTATTTAGTATTTGTTACTCGTCAAGGTTTAGTAAAACGTACAGAGCTTTCTGAGTTTGATAATATACGTAAGAGTGGTAAGATTGCTATTGGATTAAAAGATGATGATGAATTAATCTATGTTGGTGTTACTACTGGTAATGATGAGATAGCAATTGGTGCTAATAACGGTCGTATGGTTCGTTTTAATGAAGATGAGGTTCGTGTCATGGGACGTAGTGCTTCTGGTGTTAAAGGTATTGAACTTGAGGAAAGTAAAGTTATTGGAGCAGAAGTAATTAAGCCAGGTCAATTAATTCTTATTGTTACAGAAAATGGATATGGAAAGAAATCAGAAATTGAGGAATATCGTTTAACTCATCGTGGAAGTAAAGGTGTTAAAGCATTAAATATCACTGAGAAGAATGGTATGATGGTTGCTTTGGATTGTGTTGATGCTGATGGTGAGTACGATTTAATGATTATTACCGATAGTGGTACGATTATAAAATTACCATTAGAGCAGGTTTCTACGTTAAAGAGAGCAACACAAGGTGTTAGATTGATTAATTTGAAAGATGATCAAAAAGTATCTACGGTTGCGGTTGTGGAAAAAGAAGAGATGAGCGAAAATGAAGAAAATAGCGAAGAAAATCAAACTGTGGAAAGCACAAATTCAGATGTAGAAAATACGCAAATAGAAAATTCAGATATTGTGGAAAAATCAAACAATGATGAAAATAATTAAAATTATTTTTAGTAATAAAACGAGATAATTTGTTTCTCGTTTTTTATTTGCGTTAATAAACTATTGATTTATCTATGTTTTTATTTATCGTAATTTCATCTTTTGCGTTTTAACTGTGGAAAAATACATTTCTAAATTGTTTGGGAAATTATTTCCCGGGAAATAATTAAACGTAAACTGCGAATAAAAACAGATTATTATTATTTTTATTTATATTCTTATTGTGGATAAAATTAATTTGTTTTTTATGATAATTTATATGTTTTATGTGAAACTTAAGATTTTTTTAAGTAATATGTTCTTAATGTTCATATGGTAATATATTTTCTTTCATTTTGTTTCTTAGTTTGAATTTTTTTAATAAATTTGGTTGCTTCATTTTTATTAAAAAATTAGAAGTATTATTTCTTATTACATTCATTGTTTATTTTATGTATAAAATATAATGTTCCACGTGGAACATTATATATCATTTTAATTTTAATATGATTTTGTTAATTGTATATTTAGAAATATTTTTATATTCTTTGATAGAATAATCAAATGATTAATTTTAACTTTTATTATAATGTAATTTCTTGATTAGATCTTTTATATGTTAATTTTATATTTAATATTTTATGTTCCACGTGAAATATAGTTAGTCAATATACTTGTTTCTTTTAAATTATAGTGTTTTTTATTTAGGTAAGATTATTTGTAATGTTTCACGTGGAACATTATAATATAGTTTGTTGATTTTTGGTTTTTATAATTTTTGTAACTTTTTTATATGTAATTGAGAATACCTATTTATTATTGTAAGAAATATATTTATATAGTGTTGTTAATGATTTATAAAAATATATGTTCCACGTGAAACCTATTTTGTTTGTTAGATTTTTTGCTAATTTATTGATAATTATATGTATAAATTATTTTCTTTATTTATGTAATTAGTACTTTTATTTGAGTTTATTGTTTTTTTATTTAAAGTTAATCTTTTTACAAGGTGCAATTGATGTTTTACGTGGAACATCAATTTTTCTTTTGTGTTATGATTACATATTAATTATTTGCTTATTATTAAATTTTATTCTTTGTTTTATTGTATATTACTAACTTATGCGCAATGTTCCACGTGGAACATATTAATGAAATCAAAAAACTGTTTACAAATAACATTGTTTATATTAAAATATCTATAGTGCAATAAAAGTACTAGAACCAGGTCAGGACCGGGAGGTAGCAGCCTTAATAGTCAACTTTTATGTGCACTTTTATTTTTAGGTGATTTTATGAATAATAAATTTATGGATTTAGCAATAAAAGAAGCACAAAAAGCTTTTTTAATTGATGAAGTTCCCGTTGGATGTGTTATTGTACGCGATGATAGGGTTATCTCTAAAGCTTATAATAAGAAAGAAAAATTGTGTTGTGCTAGCAAACATGCAGAAGTTTTAGCTGTGGAAAAAGCTTCTAAGAAATTAAATAATTGGAGATTAGAAGGTTGCGATGTTTATGTTACTCTAGAACCTTGCCCTATGTGTGCTAGTTTATTAAAACAGGCGAGAGTTAATCACATTTATTGTGGATTATCAAATTCTGATACTACTAATTATGAAATTGTTAAACAAATATTAAATAAAGATAAAAATAATTCCCATGTTTTAATTTCTAATGATTTAGCTGTGGAAAAAGTATCCGAATTAATGAAAAAATTTTTTGTAAAGAAGAGAAATAAGTAGGTTTGTTCTCTTTTTTTTATGGTATAATATTTTTGTTTATTTGGAGGTGCATTTATGTATCAAGCTTTATATAGAAAATATAGGCCTCAAACTTTTGATGATGTTGTAGGTCAAACTACAGTAGTTAAGGTTTTAAAAAACTCTATTTTGCAGCATAAATTTTGCCATGCGTATATGTTTTTTGGATCTAGAGGAACTGGAAAAACCTCTTTATCTAAAATTTTTGCTAAAGCAGTTAATTGCTTAGAACCAGTTGATGGTAATCCTTGTGGAAAATGTATAAATTGTTTGATTGCTAGTGAAAAAGAATGTGTTGATATTTTAGAGATTGATGCTGCTTCGAATAATGGTGTAGATGAGATTCGTGAATTACGTAATAAGATTAATCTTGTACCAGGTGAATTGAAATATAAAGTTTATATTATTGATGAGGTTCATATGTTATCTATTGGTGCTTTTAATGCGTTATTAAAGACGTTAGAAGAACCGCCAGAACACGCTATCTTTATTTTAGCAACTACTGATCCTCAAAAAGTTCCTGAGACTATTATTTCTCGTTGTCAATGCTTTTCTTTTGAACGTATTTCTACAGATATGATTGTGCAAAGATTAAAATACGTTTGTAATCAAGAAAATATTTTAATTGAAGATGACGTTTTAAGGGAGATTGCTATCTCATCTGATGGTGGAATGCGCGATTCTTTGGGAATTTTGGATAAGCTTAGTTCTTATACTAATGATTTAATTACTATGGATATTTATACTGAATTGAATGGTTTGATTACGAAAAAAGATTTAAAAACATTATGTGATTTTGTATTTACCGTTAATTATAAAGAAGTGTTGAATCAAATTAATTCTTTTAATAATAGTGGAAAAAATCTTATTCAAATTCTGTCGCAATTTATGTATTATTTACGTGATTTATTGATTGATTATTATGTAGAACAAAATAGTATTAATTATTCTGTTTTACTTGTGGAAAAATTAATCACTACTATAAACGAAAAAATGTTCGATATTAAAAAGAGTGGTAATCCTAAAATTTATATAGAAATATTATTGTTGAATTTTATGTCTGATATTTCTGATTCCAATTCCACAAAATCTGTGGATAATAAGGTAAGTTCAATTAAGAATAAACCTGTTGAAAAAAATAGTAATGATAATATAGGTCATAATAATGTTGTTAATGATGATAAGTATGAAAATGTTGAGTCTGCTGAACCTGAAATGAAAAATGTGGATATTTCTACTAATTCTAATGATGATGCTATTTCTCAAGATGATTTATCTACTGTGGATAAAAAAGTTGTAGACAATGTTAATACCGGTGATATTTTGAATTTAGATGATATTATAAAAGTTCGAATTAATAACGCTTTTGCTTTGGCTAATAAACAAGTTTTAAATCATGAAATTGATAATTTAAAATTATTAAATGACTATACTTTTGATCAAAAAATAGGTTATCTAGTTTGTGAACTATTAAATTCTAAATTTCGTGTTGCTAGCAATGATATAATTGTTCTAAGTTACGAATATGAATCTATAGTACAGCAGAATTTATTACATTTAGAACAAATGGAAGAGGTGTATTCGGATATTACTCACGCCTCTAAGAAGTTTGCTATTGTATCTGACTTAGAATGGGATAAATTAAAGAAAGAGTATATTCAACATTTAAAAGATGGAAATCATTATGAAGTTTTAGAGGAGCCAGAAAAAGTGTTTAAAAAAGAAGAAACAGATGATATAATATCTAATGATGCCAGTATGTTATTTGGCGATATTGTAGAAATTGATTAGGAGGAATGTTTATATGAATATGCAAGCTATGTTAAAACAAGCTCAAAAACTACAAAAAGATATGATGAGTGCTAAAGAAGAAATTGATTCTATGGAATTCGTTGGAGAAAGTTCTCTTGTTAAAGTAACTGTTAAAGGTAATAAAGAAGTTGTAAAGGTAGAAATTGATAAGTCTAATTCTTTAGATGCTGATGATTTAGAAATGTTAGAGGATATGTTTTTAGTAGCAATTAATGAAGCATTTAAAAAGGTTGACGAAACAACAGAAAAAAAGATGGGAAAATTTGGTAATATTCCTGGATTGTTTTAGTAGGTAATATGTATCCAGATAGTATTAGAAACTTAATTGAATCGTTTAAGTTTTTACCTGGAATAGGGGAAAAAACTGCTGAACGTTTAGCTTTTTCTGTTTTAGGACTTGAGGATGAACAGGTATCTTTTTTCTCAGATAGTCTTGTTTCTGTAAAAGAAAAAATTCATCCTTGTCCTATTTGTAATACGTTTACTGATTCTGATAAATGTATTGTTTGCTCTGATTCAACTAGAGATAGAGAGACTTTATGTGTAGTTGAAGATACTAAAAATGTATTCTTATTTGAACGGTTGGGTATGTTTCATGGAATGTATCATGTTTTGGATGGATTAATTTCTCCTTTAGATGGTGTTAATCCAGAAGATATTGGATTAGATAAGCTAATTGATAGAATAAAAAATGAAAATTTTAAAGAAGTGATTTTTGCTTTTCGTCCAAGTATTGAAGGTGAGACTACAGCTCTTTATATTAAGCGAGTGTTGGATGGTCTGGGTGTTGTTGTTACTAGACTTGCTAGTGGTGTTCCCATGGGAGCTGATATGGAATATGTTGACAGTCTAACTTTAGAAAGAGCTTTAAATGATAGAAAAGAAATAGAATAAATCATGGTTTTTTTCATATTTTTTATCAAGGTGATACAATATGAAAAAAATAGTTGAATGTTTTAAAAAAATTATTATTAGCGGTTTTATTTTATATGGTTATAATTTGATTGCAGTTAATTTTAATATGATATTACCTATCAACATTATTACGTTATTATCTATTACTTTTCTTGGAACTCCTGCTTTATTTGCTTTAGTATTATTTCGAATTTTATTTTTATAAGTGGTGATGATATGAATGATTTAACTTATATACAACAGAGATTTGTTAATTATATTGAGACTATTATAAAAACGGATAAGTTATCTCATTCTTATCTAATTGAATTAGGGGATGTTTCTTTAGATTATCCCTTTGTTTTGTTGTTTGTAAAAATGATATTATGTCCTTATTCAGTTTCTAATATAGATGGTTTAAACTGTAATAGATGTAATACTTGTCAATTGATTGATGAAGGTAATTTTCCAGATTTAGAGATTATAGAAGCAGATGGTATGCAGATTAAGAAAAAACAACTTTTAAGTTTGAAAGAAGAGTATCAAAATTATTCCTTGATTGGTCATAGAAGGGTATATATTATTAGAGAAGCTGAAAAACTTAATCCATCTTCTGCTAATACTATTTTAAAGTTTTTAGAGGAACCAGAAGAAGGAATTATTGCTATTTTACTAACTAAAAATAGATATCAAGTATTAGATACTATTTTATCTAGATGTCAGGTTTTATCTTTAGTTGATTCTACTGAAATTTCTTCTGTTGATGATACGGTTATTCGATTTATTCGTTATTTAATTTCAGGCGATGATTTGTTTGTTTATTATAAGGAAATTTTAGATAGTATTATGCCTGATAAAACTGTTGCAAAAGAAGTTTTTGATATTGTTGAGAAAATATTTATTCAGTTTTTGTCAGGACAGGAAAATAAACAAACTTCTTTTTTAAACGATACTCATAGAGATAAAATCTTGTCTTATATTACAATAATTGAGGAGGAAATTCCTAAATTGGTGTATAATATTAATTATAAATTATGGTTAGATTCCATCTTTTCCCGTTTTGTGGAGGTGAAATAGATGAAAAATGTAATTGGAATTATGTTACCTATTAGTAAATCTTTTTTATATGCTGATGTAAACAATATAGAGTGTAAATTGGGTGATGTTGTTATAATTAAGGGAGAATCAGGAATAGATTCAGCAGTAGTGAAGAAAGAACCTTATCTTGAATCAGAGGATAATTTACCAACTGATTCGTATTCTGTTATTAGAGTAGCAACACCAGAAGATTTGAAGCAGATTAATGATAATAATGAGAAATCTATTAAGGCTTTGGATATAGCTAAAAAGTATAGTAAAGAATTAGGGTTAGATATGAATTTTGTAGATTGTTTTTATACTTTTGATAAAAGTCAGTTGATTTTTTCTTTTGTTGCTGATAATCGTGTTGATTTTAGAGAATTAGCTAAAAAGCTTGCACAAAAATATAAAACTAGAATTGAATTAAGGCAGATAGGTGTTCGTGATAAAGCTAAAAAAATTGGTGGTCTTGGTCCTTGTGGATTATTTTTATGTTGTCATACCTTTTT
Organism: uncultured Bacilli bacterium; assembly: GCA_944371995.1. Classification (GTDB taxonomy): domain Bacteria; phylum Bacillota_I; class Bacilli_A; order RF39; family UBA660; genus Faecimonas. Next base: position 23,766 of record CALVYD010000007.1, on the reverse strand, counting down.
AACAGATTTTAATAGTGTATCTATTAATATGGCTAAAAATCAATTTCTTGCTTTAAATCCTTCTAAGATTAATGGTATATGTGGTCGCCTTTTATGTTGTTTAGGCTATGAGAATGATCTTTATACAGAATTAAAAAAGGGTTATCCTAAGATTGGGACTATGGTTGAAACTAGTTTTGGTACTGGTAAGGTTTCTTCTATAGATGTTTTCAAGGGTTCCTTTCAAGTTGATTTAAAAGAAAAAGGTTTTGTTGATATAAAAAAGGAAGATTACCATGGAAGTTCTGAATGATATTTTAGGTTATCCTAATCGAAAAATTTATCAAAATACTGATTTTTTTTCTTTTTCTTTAGATAGTGTTATGCTTGCTAATTTTGTAACAATACGTTTACGTGATAAAGAAATATTAGATTTAGGTACTGGTAATGGTGTTATTCCATTGATTTTATCTCTTCGTACAAATAAAAAAATTACAGGAGTAGAGATTCAGCCTAAACTATCTGCTTTAGCTTCAAAATCAGTTTTTTATAATCAATTAAATAATCAAATATCTATTATCTGTTCTGATATGAAGGATTATGTTTCTAGTGATACAATAGAAAAATATGATGTTATTACTTGTAATCCTCCATATTTTAAAGTTAATGATAAGAATTATTTTAATGAAAGTGTTGAAAAGACGATTGCTAGACATGAAGTTAAAATATCTTTAGAAGAAGTAGTGATGGTTGCTAGTAAATTACTTAAAAATAACGGGACTTTTGCTATGGTACATCGGACAGAAAGGTTACTTGAAATTTTTGATTTATTTAGAAAGTATCATATTGAACCTAAAAGAGTTCGTTTTGTTTATGAGTTTGTACATAAACCATCTACGTTAGTTTTAATAGAAGGAATTAAACATGGAAAACTTGGATTAAAAGTTGAGTCTCCTTTTATTATGAAAATGGATGATGGTAGTTATTCTTCAGAGTATGAGCGTTTTTTAGTAGAGGTGAAGTCTAGTGAGACAGAGTAGTTATGATGGTAGTGCTAGTTTATATTTAATTCCTACTCCAATTGGAAATTTGGATGATATTACAGTAAGGGCACTAAAGACGTTGGAGATTGTTGATTTTATTTTATGTGAAGATACTAGAGAAAGTAGTAAGTTACTTAATCATTTTCATATTAAGAAAAAACTTGTTAGCTGTCATGAGTATAATGAAGATAAAATAAAAGAATATGTTATTTCTGAACTAGCTAGTGGAAAAAATATAGGTCTAATTACTGATCAGGGATCTCCTGTTGTAAGTGATCCTGGCTATGTTGTTTCTAAGGCAGTTATTGAACATCATTTTAATGTTATTGCTCTTCCAGGCGCTACAGCATTCGTTCCTGCTTTAACTTCTTCTGGAATTTCTCCATCACCATTCTTATTTTATGGATTTTTGCAAACGAAAGAATCTAAGATTAAAGCAGAACTTATGAGCTTAAGTAAGTTACCTTATACGTTGATTTTTTATGAAGCACCACATCGTATTGAAAAAACTTTAGGGTATATGTTAGAAGTTTTTGGTAATCGTAATATTAGTATTCATAGAGAAATTTCAAAGTTGCATGAAGAGATTTGTCGTGGTACAATACAGGAACTAATTCCAATTGTTTCTGAATTAAGAGGAGAATTCGTTTTAATTGTAGATGGTAATCATGAGAAAATAGATTATTCTAGTATGTCTGTTTTGGAACATGTACAACTTTATTTGGATGATGGAATGTCTGAAAAAGATGCGATTAAGACAGTTGCTAGAGAAAGAGGAGTGGCTAAGTCTATCATTTATAAAGAATATCATGAAAATAAGAAATAATTATTTCCCGGGAAATAATTTGGATTTTAGATTAAAGTAATTATTAAGAGGTGATTGTGTGAAATTAATCGTTGGTCTTGGTAATCCAGGTAAAGAGTACTCGGGTACGAGACATAATATTGGCTTTTCTTTTATTGATTTTTATTTATCTAAAAAGAATATTATTCCAAGCTGGAAAAGTAAGTTTCAAGGACTTTGTTTTGAGACTAATATCCATGGTGAGAAAGTTTTGTTTTTAAAACCACAATCGTATATGAATTTATCAGGAATAGTTGTTAGTCAGTTTGTTCAATTTTTTAAGATAGATACGTCAGATATATTGGTTATTTCTGATGATTTAGATTTGAATGTTGGGAATTTTAAATTAAAAGATAAAGGTTCTTGTGGTGGACATAATGGTCTTAGAAATATTGAAGCATGTATCCATACTCAAGAATATAAGAGGTTAAAGATAGGAATTTCTAATGATAAAAATCGTGAAACTAAAGATTATGTATTAGGAAGATTTTCTAAAGAAGAAAATATCATTTTAAATGAATTATTTTCAGACTTAGTAAATGTTATAGATGATTATTTTTCTATGGATTTTTTGTCTTTAATGAATCGCTATAATCGTAAGAATAGGTGATTTTATGAATGTTTTTCAGAAAATAGGAAATATTGAATTAAAAAAGGACTCAGGTATTACAGGTCTTACCGATGAGTTTTTTTGCGTTGTATTATATTCGACTTTTATAAATCAAAACAAAAATATACTAGTTGTTGTAAATTCTTTATATGAAGCAAACCAGTTATATTCTTCACTATCTAATTATACTGATGACGTTTATTTGTTTCCTATGGATGATTTTTTAACTAGTGAAGCTTTGGCTGTTAGTCCTGAACTTCAATATAATCGTTTAGAAACAATACATACTATTTTTGAAAAAAAGGGTATTGTTATTACTAATTTGATGGGATATTTGAGATTTTTGCCTGCAAGAGAAAAATATCCACAGTTTTTTGTGGAACTTAGTGTAGGTAAACAATTTAATCCACAAAAGTTGGTGGAAAAGCTAGTGCAATCAGGGTATAATCGAGATACTATTGTTAATAAAACAGGTGAGTTTGCTGTTCGAGGTTTTATTATTGATGTTTTTCCTGTGGAAAGTGATAATCCAGTTCGTATAGAGTTTTTTGATGATGAGATTGAGTCTATCCGTTATTTTGATCCTGATACTCAAAAGTCATTATCTAATATTTCTTCTGTATTAATTTTGCCTTGTACAGAGTTTTTAACTGATAAGCAGGTTTTAGAGGAAGAGGCGTTTAAACAAAAATATTTACCAAAGTATGAAGAGGTATCTTCTATTTCTGATTATTTAAAACCAGCTATTACATTTTTTAAAGATTATGAGCAGCTAAAGGTAAGTTTTCAGCAAATTATGGAAGAGGTATTTACTTATCAGAGTACTAAAGATGTTTCTTTTCATGGTAATTATATGTTTGATTTTTCGCAAATATCAGTAGATTATCCTGTTTATTATATGAATATTGACCATTATCTTTCTGATAATATTATAGATTTTAATGTTCATACGATTAATAATTTTAATGAAAATGCTGACAGTATTAATCAGTTTATTCGTAAGGCTATTGATGATGGTAAGGCTGTTGTTTTATGTTTACAGAAGTATCAAATATTTAGTGTTATGAAGTTTCTTAATATGAAAGTCGTTGAGACTGATTTTGATCATATAGAAATCAATCAAGTAAATTTAGTTTCAAAGCCTATACGTTCTGGTTTTATTTATCAAGATTATGTTTTTTTGACTGCTAATGAATTATTTATTTTTAAAGAAAAGCAGAAAAAGTATCGTACAAAGTTTAAATATTCTTCTACTATTTCTGATATTAACAAATTGGAAGTAGGGGATTATGTTGTTCATAATGTTCATGGTATTGGTGTTTATAATGGAATAAAAACACTTGCATCTTCTGGTGTTGTTAAAGATTATGTAGAAGTTTTATATCAGGGAGAGGATAAATTATATATACCTGTTGAAAAAATTGATTTACTTAGTAAATATACAGGTAAAGAGGGATATGCTCCTAAAATTAATAAACTTGGTGGTACAGAATGGCAAAAAACTAAAAATCGTGTTAAGAAAAAAGTTCAAGATATGGCCGATGATTTATTGCAATTATATGCGGAACGTGAAGCAAGAAAAGGTTTTGCTTTTTCTCCGGATAATGATTTAATGCTTGATTTTGAATCACGGTTTCCTTATGAATTAACACCAGATCAGAAACGAGCTATTGTACAGATTAAAGAAGATATGGAAAAACCGGCTCCTATGGATCGTCTATTATGTGGTGATGTTGGTTTTGGTAAGACGGAAGTGGCTTTTGTTGCGGCTTTTAAAGCTATTTTAGATTCTAAACAAGTATTATTCTTATGTCCTACTACTATTTTATCTAATCAGCATTATGAGAATGCTATGGTTAGGTTTAAAGACTTTCCTGTTTCTATTGGTCTTTTAAATAGATTTACATCTCCTAAAGAAGTAAGACGTATTATTGAAGGTCTTTCTAATGGTACGATTGATTTGGTTTTTGGTACACATCGTTTATTAAGTGATGATATTAAACCTAAAAATCTTGGTCTTTTGGTTATTGATGAAGAGCAAAGATTTGGTGTTACTCATAAAGAAAAAATTAAAAAGTATAAAACAAATGTGGATGTTTTGACTTTAACTGCTACACCAATTCCTAGAACGTTACAAATGTCTTTGGTTGGTATTCGAAGTTTATCATTAATTGAGACTCCACCTGTTAATCGGTATCCTGTACAAACTTATGTTATTGAAGAAAATAAGCAAATTTTAAAGGATGCTATTTATAAAGAATTATCTCGTGATGGTCAAGTTTTTATTCTTTATAATAAAGTAGAGTCTATTGAAGAAGAAAAGTATCGTATACAAAGTTTAGTTCCTGATGCTAGAATTATTACTGCTCATGGACAAATGAATAAAAGTGATTTGGAAAATAGAATTTTGGATTTTATTAATCACGAATATGATATTTTGGTGTGTACTACTATTATTGAAACGGGTATTGATATACCGAATGTTAATACTTTGATTATTATGGATGCTGATCGATTTGGTCTTAGTCAGTTATATCAGATTCGTGGTAGGGTTGGTCGTAGCGATAAATTTGCTTATGCTTATTTGATGTATCATCCAGCTAAGGTATTAACGGAATCTGCTATTAAGAGACTTAATGTCATTAAGGAGTTTACGGCACTTGGTAGTGGTTTTAGTATTGCAACAAGAGATTTGTCTATTCGTGGTGCTGGTGATATTCTTGGTAGTGAACAAGCTGGTTTTATTGATTCTGTTGGAATTGATTTATATTTGAGATTATTAAATGAGGAAGTTTTGCGTAAGAAGAATCTTTCTTTACCGGAGGAAGAGGAAGTAGAAGATACTAAGCCATTATTAAGTGTTAGTACGCATATTGATGATAGTTATGTTAATGAAGACGACTTAAAGATTGAAATTCATCGTAAAATTAATGAAATTGATTCTAAGGAAAAATTAGAAGAAGTAAAACAGGAATTAGAAGACCGTTTTGGACGTATTAGTGAAGATATGCTTGTTTATATGTATGAGGAATGGTTTGAAAAACTTGCTAACAATGTTCACGTTAAAAGGGTTTCTCAAACGAAAAATTCTATTGAATTAGTGTTCCCTGCGGAGGTTGTATCTAATATTAAAGTGGATGAATTATTTATGGATTCTTATGAAATTAGTCCTTCTTTTAGATTTTTAAGTAGAGGATCTAATTTAGTTATTATTTTGGATATTATAAAATTAGAAAAACATCCTATCTATTATTTAACATCATTGTTAGATTTAATCTATCGTAAATTTTTATCTTAATCTTGACTTATAGAAGAATGTTTTGTTACACTTACAATGCTAGGATGTGGTAGTATGAAAGAAGAAACAGTGGAAGAGTTTAGAAAAAAGCATTTTGAAAATTATAAGAATGCTGTAATGGAGACTTTGAAAAATAATACTACTGTTTTATTTGAAGATGATATTTATTCTTTATTGAAAAAGCCACCACTTGATTCTATGGATCTTATTAAGTGTAAGTTTTTAGATTTGGCAAAACGTCATAAAATTATTATTCGTTCTGATGTTTTAGATGAGATTTTAGAAGAATATAGAGTTAACATTATTTCTTTTCTTCCTTCTTGGAAAAAAATTAGGATAGATGAATTAAGTAAGATTATTTCTTCTTTTACTCCTAAAAAAGAATCTGATGTTATAAAGTTTAATAAAAAGGATTTTACTCCTCTAAACCGTAAGTTAAAGAAGAAGATGAAAGAGGATTTAACTAGTGTAATCGATAAAAAAATTGTAAAATTTGTAAATCAGTTGTTTACTTCTGATGTGGATGAAAAAATTAAAGATGATATGTCTTCTGAAATGATTAAATATGTTCAATCTAACTACATTAAACAGCTTTTAGAAAGTGTTGATTTTAAAATAATTGTTAAAGATACTACATTAATCAATGGTGTTAGAGAACAAGGAGAACGTTTTTTATTTACTAAAATGAATTCTTATTTATTAAATGAGAATAAAATTTCGGAATAAATTGAAGCGATATTAATCGCTTTTTTTTTGATAGAAAATATATGGAAATATTTACCAAGGGAATTTTTGGGAATATTTATTATAATAAAGTATGAAAAGTGGTATAAATTGAAAAAATTTAGAAACAATAGTAGTATGGGAAAGTGAGGAATAATTGTATGAAATCAACAGGTGTAGTTAGAAGAGTAGATGACTTAGGAAGAATTGTTATTCCGAAAGAAATTCGCCGTACTCTTAGAATTAGAGATGGAGAGTCGTTAGAAATTTTTGTTGATAGAGAGATGATTGCTTTAAAGAAGTTCTCTAAAATGACAGATATGGATGAAATTTCTAAGCAGTTAGTAGATATTGTTAATACTGTTATACATCAAAATGTTTTTATTACTGATCGTGATAATTTTATTGCTGGCAGTGGTGATTTAAGGAAAAAATATTTAGGTAAACCTATTTCTAAATCTTTAGAACTTATTATGAAAGAGAGAAAAACTATTGTTGAGCATAGTTTACATTCTATAGAATTATGTGATTCAGTATCTGAGAATTATGCTTATGTTATATGTCCGGTTATTATGAATGGAGATGCAATAGGATTAGTTTTGATAGTTTCTGATAATTCAGATATCGGGCAGGTTGAAGAAAAAATGGCTGATGTTGTATCTAAATTTTTAGGTAAACATATTGAAGAATAGTTTTTTTTATGTTATACTTTACCCTGTTGAATGTGATGAGGAAGAGTCTTATAAAAATATAGTTTAGTTTAGAGATTCCGGATGGTGAAAAAGGAAATAAGCTTTTTATAAGATATGGCTTCTGAACTGTTGCATCGATATGTAGGTGTAATCGTAGATAGGCGTTAACTATTTGAGTGTATAATATTTACTATTATAAAATAAGGTGGTACCGCGAATTTTCGTCCTTATGTTTATAATAGTTTTTTTATTTAGGAGGGATAGAATGAAAGAAAAATTTTATATTACAACGGCAATTGCGTATACTTCTGGAAAGCCACATATAGGTAATACTTATGAAATTGTTTTAGCTGATGCGATTGCTAGATATAAAAGATTTAAAGGATATGATGTTTATTTTCAAACTGGTACTGATGAACATGGTCAAAAAATAGAGGATAAAGCGATTGCTGCAGGAGTTAGTCCACAGGATTTTGTGGATAAACAGGCTGGTGAAGTTAAACGTATTTGGGATTTGATGGATACTAGTTATGATAAGTTTGTTAGAACTACTGATCCTCATCATAAAAGAATTGTTCAACATATTTTTAAGAAGATGTATGACCAAGGGGATATTTATAAAGGTGAATATACAGGTCTTTATTGTACTCCTTGTGAATCTTTTTGGACGGAGTCTCAGCTCGTTGATGGTAAGTGTCCTGATTGCGGGCGCGAAGTAAAAGAAGCAAAAGAGGAAGCTTATTTCTTTAAATTAAGTAAATATCAAAAGAAATTAGAGGATTTTATTGAATCTAATCCTGATTTTATACAACCAGCGGCAAGACGTAATGAAATGTTAAATAATTTTATTAAACCTGGTCTTCAAGATTTATGTGTTTCTCGTACTTCATTTAAATGGGGAATTCCAGTGGATTTTGATTCTAATCATGTGATTTATGTATGGCTTGATGCTTTGACTAATTATATTACTAATATTGGATATGATGTAGATGAAGTAACAGGGGAGTTTAAAAAGTTATGGCCTGCTGATTTGCAAGTAATTGGTAAAGACATTGTTCGTTTTCATTCGATTTACTGGCCTTGCTTTTTATGGTCTTTAGGACTTCCTTTACCAAAGAAAATATTTGGACATCCTTGGTTACTTATGAATAATGATAAGATGAGTAAATCTAAAGGAAATGTTATTTATGCTGATGAATTGGTAGAAGCTTTTGGAGTAGATGCTGTTCGTTATTATTTACTTCATGAAATTCCATTTGCTAGTGATGGTAATATTACTTATGATTTATTAATTGACCATATTAATGGAGAACTTGCTAATGTGTTAGGAAACTTAGTACAACGCTCTATTTCCATGGGAAACAAATATTTTGATGGTATAGTTACTGGTAATGATAGCAGAGAGGATATTGATAAAGAGTTAGAAAATAAGCTTGAGGCATTAGAGTCTTTAGTTGATGCACATATGAATGATTTACAAATTAGTGATGCTATTACAGAAATATTTAATGTTTTACGTTTTACTAATAAATATATTGATGAGACTACTCCTTGGATTTTAGCAAAAGATGAATCTCAAAGAGATCGTTTACAGAGTGTTATTTATCATTTATTAGAATCTATTCGTATATGTGGTCTTTATTTGGAACCATTTATGCCTAGTACTAGTAAAGAGATTATGAGACAACTTAATATTCATGATAATAGCATTCATTATAATTCATCTAATCAGTATCAATTACTTTCTCCAACTCCTTTATTTCAAAGGATTAATAGAGATGATTTTTTTAAAGAAATGTAAAGTTTTATGTCAATGTCAAAAAGAAAGGTGTAAAGTATATCTTTCTTTTTTTAGTTATGCTATAGTGAAAGAGTAGTGGCTGTATGAAAGGAAAAAATTATGGCAAGAAATATAGCGCAGTCTTTTTATTTAGATGTTTTATATGTTTTTGGCAGTCTTTTTATTATTTTATATTTGGGTGTGACTCAAAATTTGATGGATGCTATTTATTTAGTAGTTATTACGATTATTTATTTTAGAATGAAGTTTTGTCAGTGGAAAAAATATCATTAATATGGTATTTTTATTTTGGAGGTATTATTATGTTTATTGATACACATTGTCATTTGTCGGTAGATGATTATGAAAATATAGATCAAGTGCTTACTGAAAATAGAGCAGTAGGTGTTAGTCCTATTATTATTTCTGGTTGTACGAAGAAAGATATTTTAGAGTCTTTGAAATATGCAGAGTGCTATTCTGATGTATTTTTAACGATAGGTTATCATCCATCAGAAGCAGATAGTATTACAGAAGAGGATTTATCGTTGTTAGAACAACAACTTGTCTCTACCTCTAAGATAGTTGGCTTTGGAGAGATTGGTCTTGATTATTATTATGGAAAAGAAAATAAAAATTTACAACTTCAATTATTTGAAGCGCAATTACAGTTAGCTGAAAAGTTAGATCTTCCTGTTGTTATACATAGTAGAGATGCTACTTTTGATACTATTCAATTGTTAAAAAAATATTCTGTTTCTGGAGTTATTCATTGTTTTAGCGGAAGTTTGGAGACTGCTAAAGAATATATTCAACAGGGATTTACTTTAGGAATCGGTGGTGTTATTACTTTTAAAAATAGTAAATTAAGAGAAGTAGTAGCACAACTTCCTTTAGATAAGATAGTATTAGAGACAGATAGTCCTTATTTAACTCCTGAGCCTTTTCGTGGTAAGAAAAATAGTTCTAAATATATTCCATATATCGCAGCAGCTATAGCTAATTGTAAAAATATTAGTGTCGATGAAGTGTCTTCAATTACAACTCGTAATGCAAAAAAGATTTTTCATATAGATTAGTTTGCAAAAAGTAATAAAATAGTGTATTCTTATATATAAGATAGGGGTTGTATTTAATGATAAAAAAACATGGTAGTTCAACACTTTTTATTTCTATATCTTTAATACTATTATCTATTTGTGTTTTTATAGGGTGTTTATTTTTATACTTCCATAGTAATGATGCAGCAGCTAAGAATGCTACTATTATCTTTTCTAGTTCTGATGATTCTTCTTTATTGATGATGGATAGTTCTATGCCAGTTACGGATGCGATTGGAAAGCAATTATCATTTACACCAAATCAAACAAAACACGGATATAGTGAGTTTAGTATTTCTTCTAATATGGAAGGTATGGATGAAGTTCGTTATGAAATTTATGCTAAAAATATTGGTGTTTCAACAGAAATTGCTACGAATTATGTAAAATTATATTTAACTAATGCAGATACAGATCAACCGGTAGAAGGATTTGATCAAGTTGTTCCTACCTATCGTGATTTAAAAGTTGCTGTTAGTAATCCTGCAGGTAAAAAGATATATTCTGGAGTACTTAAAAAGGGAGAGATTCAAAACTTTAGATTACGTATGTGGCTTGCAGATACTTACCCTATTACTGAAGAAGTACGTAGTTTTGGTATTTTACTATATGTTAAGGTAATTAATTAGGAGGAGTTATGGAATCAAAAAGTAAAACAAAAAATATTGTTATTTTCTTAGTATTATTAAGCATTGTTTTAATTGCGGTTATTGCTGTTGCTTTTACTATGTTTTTTAAGGAACAAGAAAAAAATGTAAAAGAGGTTGTTAAAACAGGTACAGTTTCTATGAATTATAAAACAGAAGTTAACGGGTTACAGTTGAACTCTATAACTCCAGTTGCTAATGATGTTGCGATGGAGAACAGAGCTGAAGGTAGTTATTTTGATTTTTCTGTATCTTCTGATATTGATAGTGACACTACGGTTGATTATGAGATTGCTTTGGTGAAAGATGATTCTTCAACGATATCTGATAGTGATATTATGGTTTATTTAGAAAAGCAAACTAGTGGTACCTATTCCAAAGTTGATGAACCTAAAGAATTTACGCCTATTAAGAAAAAAACAGAACTTGGTAGTCCTGCTAAATCTATGGTTTTAAGTAAATTTTCACTATCTGCGAATCAAGTTGATAATTATCGATTAAGAATCTGGGTTAAAGAAGGAGCTGTTATTACTGATCCTAATGCTACTTATAAAGTTAGAGTTAATGTTTATGGTAAAGCTAATTAAAAGACTATTTAAGTCTTTTTATTTTGAAAAAAAAGGTTTCTATGGTATGATATTAGTAAGATAGATGGAGGAGTTTTTTATGTTAAAGACAGAATCAAAGCAAATTATTTTATCTATACTGGGTATTGCTATATTAATTATTGCATTTGTAGGAATATCTTATGCAGCTTTTCACACTGTTTTAAGTAGTAAGGAAAATGGAATTTCTACGGGTACAATTTCTTTGCAGCTTTCTAATAATTCAAACTCTATTTCAATTGTTAATGCTATGCCAATTTCTGATGATACAGGTAAAAATTTAACTGGTGATGGAAATGTTTATGATTTCTCTGTTCATACCATTTTATCGAGAAAAACTACTATAAATTATGAAATTTCTTTAGAAAAAATAAATAGTAATGCACCTGTTTTAGATAATCAAGATGTAAAAATATATTTACAAAAAAAAGATGGTAATGATTTTGTAGATACACCAATTACTACTATCCCTCAGTCTTTTACGCCTTTAATAGAGGATAGTTTTCTTGGAACTAAAACAGGTGATATGGTAATTTATTCAGGTACTTTTTCTAATACTACGGACGAGGATATGGAATTGAGTCAGGAATTTAGATTACGTATTTGGGTAGATCAGGATACTATTATTGATTCTGTTAGTAGAGAGTTTCAAGTTAAATTAAATGTTACAGCAAAAGCTATTTAGAGATGTCAATTTCTCTTTTTTTTATGGTAAATTATAGTTTTTTTTTTCTATGCGTGTTATTATGATATTAAAGATAAGGAGGCTTTGGTATGAAAGAGTACTTTGATACAAATCATGATGATGTTGTATCTCTTTTAGAAATTGTTCAGTTCTTTTTTCATTTCATTACTAAAGTAGTCTTATATGTTATACTAATTTTATTAGTGTTAATATTTCTTCTTTTCTTTTTTTATTTTGTAGATTTATTATATAATATTTCTTCTGGAGAAAATAAAACTCCTTTATTTGATGCTTATATTATAGTTAGTCCTAGTATGGTTCCAACAATTAATGTAGAGGATGCAATTATTATACAAAGGATTGAACCTGAAAATATAAAACAAGGTGATATTATTAGTTTTCTTGCAACAGAATCTTATTATAAGGGTAAAGTTATTACTCATCGTGTTATTGGTATTGAAAAGTCTTCAGATGGAAGTTTATTGTTTCGTACTAAAGGAGATCATAATAATGTTGCTGATTCTTCTTTAGTAAATGAAAAAGATATTTATGGTAAAGTTATTTTTAGAATTCCTATGTTAGGATATATAAGACATTTTTTATCTACATATTTTGGTTGGATTTTATGTATTGTAATACCATTTTTATATTTGATATTGTCAGAAGTGGTACGTGTACGTAGGATGATTTCTAATAAAGATAAACGGAAAGCTTAAATTATTTCGTTTTTTTTGGTAAAAGAAATTTATAGTAAATAAACTTTATTTAATGCTTATCATAATAAAATGATGTTTATTATCTATGATTTTAAAATGACAGAATTAACGTAGGAAATAAATAAAATAGAAGGATGACTCTAGCAGTTATATTTTAATTATTTTGTTAGCAAAGTAATAAATTTCTAAGGTAAGGAGAAAAGTAAATTCGGTTTACTTAACGTTGTTGTTTTGATATAATCTTGTTGGTGAAGTCTGTGGAAAAATATAATGTAAATTTTAAAAAGAAGTTTGGTCAAAATTTTTTAAAGCGACACGTAGTTGTTGAAAGAATTGCTGATGTATGTGATTTAACTAAAGACGATTTAGTTATTGAAGTTGGTCCTGGAGGAGCTATTTTAACTAAAGAGTTAGCATTACGATCAAAACAAGTATTAGCATATGAAATTGATGAAGATTTACAGGAAGAATTATTTAAAAAATTAGAATACTTTTCTAATGTAAAGATATTGTTTCAAGATTTTTTAAAAAGTAATATTGCAGATGATATTTCTCTTTTTTCTTATCAGAATCTTTATTTTATTAGTAATGTACCTTATTATATTACGACACCTATTATGATGAAGATTATAGAAAGTAATTTAAATTTTAAAAAAGTATGTATGATGGTACAAAAAGAAGTAGGAGATCGTTTCTCTGCTCAGCCTGGTACTAGGGAATATGGTTCTATTAGTGTTTTTCTATCATATTTTTATCATATTAAAAAAGAGTTTTTTGTATCTAGGAAGGAATTTGTTCCTGAACCTAATGTTGATAGTGTAGTTATTTCTTTTACAAAAAAAGATGAGTTGTTGCCTTTGAAAGATCAAAATTTGTTTTTTCAGATTGTAAGAGATAGTTTTCAATTTAAGAGAAAAAATCTTCGTAATAATTTAAAAAAATATGATTTGTCTATTATTAGTTCGGTGTTAAGTCAATATGGTTATGACTTAAATGTTAGAGCAGAACAATTATCAGTAGAAATATTTGTTGAACTGGCTAATGCATTAGTTTTATGAATATTTCTTTTTTTTTGGCATAGATTTTATTGGAGATGATATTTTGAAATTTAGAGAAGGTGATTTAGTAACTAGGATTTCTCATAATCATGATATCGTATTTAAAATAATTTCTATTGATGAAAATATTGCTATGTTAAAAGGAGTAGATTTAAGACTTTATGCGGATAGTTTAGTCTCTGATTTAGTTCAGGCTAGTGTTACTTCTGATTCTGATCAGCAAATATTGGAAGAAAATATTAGAGACTTACAAATGGATAGGAGTCAATATTTTTATTTACCTGGAAAAATTTTGCATATTGATGGTGATAGTGATTATTTAAAAAGATGTATGAAGTTTTATCATGAAATGAATGTTAAAGCAAATGGACTTACTATACCTGAGATTGAAATGCCAAATAAGATAGAAGATTTACTTAGAGAATTTCAACCGGATATTGTAGTGATTACAGGACATGATGCTTATCTAAAAAAGAATAGAGGAGACTATCAAAATTCTTTTAATTTTATAGAAACAGTGAAAGAAGCTAGAAAGTATGAGAAGAGTCAAGATAAATTGATTATTATTGCTGGAGCGTGTCAGTCTAATTATGAGGAATTAATTAAGGCAGGTGCTAACTTTGCTTCTAGTCCTAAGCGTATTAATATTCATGCTTTGGATCCCGCTATTTTAGCAACTTCATTGGCACTTTCTGATCGAAATAAAAGTATAGATTTATTAAAAATATTGGGAAAAACAAAATATGGAAAAGATGGAATGGGAGGAATTATTACAAATGGAACTATGTATGTGGGGTATCCAAGATGATGATTGAGAGTGTAAAGCAGATTGTTGCTGCTAATCAAGGAATAGAAAGATCTTTTCGTTTTCACGGAAGTAGAAACCAAACAGATGAATTTCAAGGTGTAATTACGGAGTTATATCCCGCTGTTTTTACTATTCAACTTAGTAATCATAATATAAAAACATTTAGTTATAGTGATATTTTAATGCAAAGTTTAGAAATTTTGCATTAATTACTTTGAAAATAAGAAAATGATTGCTTTTTTTTACCAAGTATTATAGAATTAAGTTATAAAGTGTAATACTTTATGAGGGAGGAAATATTACATGAAAATTACATCTGTAAAAGTACACAAATTTAATAAGGAAGGTTCTCGTATGAAAGGTATTGCTTCAGTATTATTAGATGATAGCTTTGCAGTACACGATATTCGTATTATCGAGGGTGATAACGGTCTATTTATAGCTATGCCAAGCCGAAAAATAGCTAATGGTAGTTATCGTGATATTGCTCATCCTATTAATCCTGAAGTTAGAGCTATGTTTGAGCAAGCTATTTTAGAAGAATATGAAAATACAGAAGACCCTGTAGAAAATGAAGAATAAGGTGCTAAGGCATCTTTTTTTTGCATAATATTTTTTTCCTTGCATATCTTTTATTAGGAGGATATGTATGGATAAACAAGATAGCATTAATAGTTATAATCATGGTATTAGTTTGTTAGAAAGAAAAAATTTAGTTATTACTGGAGTAAAAAAAATAGAAAACTTTGACAGTGAGCAATTTTTATTAGATACTATCATGGGCTTTTTGTTAATTAAAGGTGAAGGGTTAGAGTTGATTAAGTTAGATACTATACAAGGTAATGTTTCTATTAAAGGACTTGTTCATAGTATTAATTATGTTGAGGATGCGAAAAAAGATAAAGAAAATAGTATATTTAATCGATTGTTTAAATAATGAATTTAAAAATACAAGTCTTTTCTTTACTTTTTTCTTTTTTTTACGGAATACTATTTTCTTTTTGTGTGAATCTTAATTATCAATATCTTTTTTTAAAGAAAAAGATTTTTAGGGTTCTTATGACTTTTTTGTTTTTACTAGATATGGCTTTATTATATTTTTTAATTATAAAATTTATTAATGATGGTATTATACATATTTATTTTTATCTTATGATTTCTATTGGTTTTTATATTAGTTTTCCAATTATGAAAAAAATACGTAAAAAATAGTGTCAAATTTCTATTTTTTTTTTGTGAATATTGCTCTATACTTTAAACTGGTCTATAATTTATTGTGAAAGAGTAGGTGATTTGATGACTAAAAATAAAACTAAGACTAAAAGTCGTAGAAGAATGTTATTTTTAGGGTTAACTTCTATTATAGTCATCGTTGCTACTACTTTTACTATTGGCAAGTATTGGATTGAAATCTATGATAAATATCAGGAACAAAAGAAGTTAGAAAAAGAGTTGATTTCTTTAAAGAATAAAGAAAAGAAGTTAAAGGTGGATGCTAATAAGTTGCAAGATCCAGATTATATTGCTAGATATGCTAGAGAAAAGTATCTTTATTCTAAAGATGGAGAATTTATTTTGAAAATTCCTGAAGAATAAAGGAATTTTCTTTTTTGCTGATAAGTTGTAATTTGTAATATTTTAAGGAGGTGTTTTATGGTTTCTATTGAAGATAATTTTACATTTCATAAAAATGATATTATTGTTATAGGTTGTTCTGCAGGACCTGATTCTATGGCTTTGGTTGATATGTTGCTAAAGATTAGAGAGAAATATAATCTTAGCTTGATTGTTGCTCATGTTAATCATAATTTAAGAAAACAAAGTGTACAAGAAGAAGAATATCTTAGAAATTATTGTGAAAAAAAGCATATTATGTTTGAAGGTATGGTTATAACAGAGTATGGTGATGATAACTTTCATAACGAAGCTAGAAATATTCGATATAATTTTTTTGAAAAAGTTGTTTATAAATATCATGCACAATATTTAATGACGGCACATCATGGTGATGATTTGGTAGAAACTATTTTGATGAGAATTACTAGAGGTTCTAATTTAAATGGTTATAGTGGATTTAAAAAGGTTGTCGATATGGAAGGATATCAAATAGTACGTCCATTATTAGTATATACGAAACAAGAATTAGAAGAGTATGATAAGAAAAATCATGTTATGTACTATATTGATAGTTCTAATGCTAAAGATAAGTATACAAGAAATAGATATCGTAAATATATTTTACCTTTCTTAAAAGAAGAAGATCCTAATGTGCATTTAAAATATTTAAAATTTAGTACGGTTTTAAATGAAGCTAATCAGTTTATTGAACATGAACGTGATAAGGCATTAAAAAAAGTTATTTATAATAATGCTTTAGAAATAGAAGAGTTTAAAAAATTGGATTTATTTATTCAAAAAGAAGTTTTATATTATCTGATGAATGAGTATTATCAAGATGATTTGATACTAATTAATGATAAACATATTGAACTTTTATTAAATTTAATATATAGTAATAGGGCGAATGCTTTTGTTAATTTGCCTAATGAAGTAATTGCAACTAAGACTTATCATATGTTAGAGTTAAAGAAAGTTACTACGGAAATCACAACTTATGAAGTTGAAATTTCTAAATATGTAGAGTTGCCTAATCATCATGTAATTGAACAGGTAGATGAGCTTTTAGGTTCTGGTAATGATACTTGTCGTTTACTTAGTACGGAAATTAGTTTGCCTTTAACTGTTAGAACTAGAAGGTTTGGAGATCGTATGGCAGTAAAAGGAAATGGTACTAAGAAAATTAAAGATATCTTTATTGATAAAAAAGTAAAAGCTAGTGATAGGGATCTTTGGCCTGTTGTTGTAGATGCTAAAGGAGTTATTGTTTGGCTTCCTGGATTAAAAAAATCTAAATATGATAAGAAAAAAAGCGAAAGTTATGATATAATATTAAAATATAGTTAAGGAGGAAAAACAGTGAATAAAACTATAGATAAAAAGACTATTAAACGAGGTTTATTACCTTATCTATTTTTAGCATTAATTATGCTTGGTGTTTTCTATGTAGTTAATATTATGAATAATGATGTTAATGTATTAACTTATAATGAATTTATGAGTGAAATGGAAGAAGGAAATATTGATAAAGTACAAATTACTGCTAGAGGTAGTGCCTATACATATGAGGCAAGAGGTACTTTGAAAGATTATAAAGATAATGAAACTTTCTTTGTTCGTTTACCACTTAGTGAACAAGTAATGAAGAAAATTGTGGAGGCAAGTGATGTTCAAGATTTTGAATTGACTGCTGTTAATGATCCTGATGCTTCTACTGCTTGGTTTATATTAATTAATGTATTACCAATAGTGTTGCTAATTGCATTTGCCTTTTTCTTCTTTAGTCGTCAAATGGCTGGAACTAAGAGTTCTATGGATTTTGGTAAGAGTAAAGCTAGATTAAATACAGATTCTAATAAAGTAACATTTAAAGATGTTGCTGGTCTAAAAGAGGAAAAAGAGGAAGTTAAGGAATTGATTGATTTCTTAAAAAATCCAAAAAAATTCCAAAAACTTGGTGCTAGAATTCCTAAAGGAGTATTATTGTTTGGTCCTCCAGGAACTGGTAAAACATTACTTGCAAAGGCTGTTGCAGGTGAAGCTAATGTTCCATTCTATTTTATTAGTGGATCTGATTTCGTAGAACTTTTTGTTGGTGTTGGTGCTAGCCGTGTTCGTGATATGTTTCAACAAGCAAAAAGAAATGCTCCATGTTTAATTTTTATTGATGAAATTGATGCTGTTGGTCGTCAACGTGGTACTGGTTTAGGCGGAGGACATGATGAACGTGAACAAACATTAAACCAGTTACTTACTGAAATGGATGGATTTGGAGCAAATGAAGGAATTATTATTATTGCTGCTACTAACCGTCCAGATGTATTAGATCCTGCGTTGCTTCGTCCAGGTCGTTTTGATAGACAAGTTACTGTTAATTTACCTGATGTTAAAGGCCGTGAAGAAATTTTAGCTGTACATGCTAAAAATAAGATTTTAGCAGATGGTATTACTCTTAGTAATTTAGCTAAACGTACACCAGGATTCAGTGGTGCTGATCTTGAAAATTTACTTAATGAAGCAGCTCTTCTTGCTGTACGTCGTAACAAAGATAAGATTACTATGAGTGAAATAGATGAAGCAACTGATCGTGTATTAATGGGACCTGCTAAAACATCTCATAAATATAGTGAAAATGATCGTCGTCTTGTTGCTTTCCATGAAGCTGGACATGCCGTTATTGGTTTAAAACTTGCTCATGCTAATGTCGTTCAAAAAGTTACTATTATTCCAAGAGGCTCTGCTGGCGGATATAATATGATGGTTCCAAGTGAAGAAAAATTATGTTCTACTAAGACAGATTTGCTAGAAGAAATTACTGGATTATTAGGTGGACGTTCTGCTGAAGAAATCGTTTTTGGTGAGATTACTACTGGTGCTCACAACGATTTTGAAAAAGCTACAAAACTTGCTCGTGCTATGGTAACTGAATATGGTATGAGTGATTTAGGACCATTACAATTTGAGCAACAAAGTGGAAGTGTTTTCTTAGGAAGAGATTATAACAAACCACAACATTTCTCTAATGAAGTTGCTAATGAAATTGATATGGAAATGAGAAAAATTATTAATGACTGTCATGAAAAAGCAAAAGAAATTATTAGTAAAAATAAAGATTTATTAGAGTTAATTGCTAATACATTATTAGAATATGAAACTTTAACAAAAGAGCAAATTGATTATTTAGTTAAGAATGGAAAAATGCCAGAAGAGGATGATGAGACTAGTTATGAAAAGATGTCTGTTACTAAATTAAAGGAAATTGCTAAAGAAAAAGGAATTAAAGGTTATTCTAAAATGAGTAAGGCTGAATTACTAAAAGAATTAGATGAAGCAAACCATTAGTTTGCTTTTTCTTTGCAATTAAGAAAAATTTATGTATAATTGATTTTAATAGTTCTTATAAAAGGAGGGTGTATTATGAAATCAGAAGACTTTATCTGGCGTATTTTTGGAGTTCCTTCAACGAAGGCCTTAAGAGAAGAGGATAACGCTATTGAAGAGTATTTTTTTGATCATGATTGGTCTAAGGAATAAATTTTTGAATATTATGATTTCAAAGCAGATTTTATTACGAAATATGGTGATATTTGTGCCAATCTCTTGGCTAGTGGTTCTTTTTCGGCTCTTTCTTTAGCATGGATTATTGCTAATTCTTCAACAACAGAAGAATTATTTTCTACACTTATGCTTGGTGCTTTTTCTATTTCATCTGCAATATTTGCAAGAAATTTACAAGAAAAGAAGGATTTGTCAGATTCTTATAATCAAAAAAATGAATCTTTAGGAATAACTTTTGTTAAGAAAAGATAAATTGTCTTTTCTTTTTTTTTAAATTATGGTATATTATGCATGCAAAAGAGGGATTGTTATGTATGATAAACAATATTTAACAACTTTTCCACAGATGTTTTTTCATAGAGATGATGTTCCTATTGTATGTGATTATTCAGATTTATTAAATCAGTATTCTAACTTACTTACTCGTTTTTTAAATAATAAAAGTGGAAATTACCATGATTTTTTCTATTTAGATTTGGTAGTTTCAGGTTTTGAGTATTATTTAGATTTATTTTTTTCTAAGCCTGAGGCTATTGATTATCTAGAATATGGTGTAGAAATGTTGCAGCAGTTTAATATTTTAAAAGCACGAGGAAAAGAATTTTTTTCATCTGATGAAGGTATTTTGATTATGTCTTTAACTTGTGCACATAAAGTATTGGATAGTTCTTATTCTGATAAGGATTTGATTGTAGCTAAAATTTTAAATAATTGTTACCGAGTGTCTTTGGTGAATGAAGATGTTAATGATGTTAGGAAAAGGAGGATGTAATATGCAGTGGAAAATTGGAAATGTATCTATTGAAAATCAAGTTGTTCTTGCTCCAATGGCTGGAATTTGTAATTCTGCTTTTCGACGAATTTGCAAGGAAATGGGATGTGGTCTTATCTATGCTGAAATGGTCAGTGA
Organism: uncultured Bacilli bacterium; assembly: GCA_944371995.1. GTDB lineage: Bacteria > Bacillota_I > Bacilli_A > RF39 > UBA660 > Faecimonas. The sequence continues at coordinate 3,093 of CALVYD010000007.1, read as the reverse complement.
TAAAGCGATTAGTTTTCAAAATAAAAAGACGATTGATATGCTATATATGACAGAAGAAGAAAGACCATTAGTCCAACAAATCTTTGGTAGTGATAAAGAGTCATTTGTGGAAGCAGCAAAGTATATTTATCAAAATATGCGTCCTGATATTATAGATATTAATATGGGATGTCCAGTTCCTAAAGTTGCAGTTCGTGCGCAAGCAGGCTCTGCGTTACTAAAAAATCCTGAAAAGATATATGAGATAGTGAAGGCTGTGGTTGGTGCTGTACCGATTCCTGTAACGGTTAAAATCCGTAGTGGCTGGGATCAGAATCATATCAATGCTGTAGAAGTTGCTAAGATTATAGAAAAGGCAGGTGCTGCTGCTATTTGTGTGCATCCTAGAACTCGTAGTCAGGGATATAGTGGCAAAGCAGATTGGTCTATTATAAAGCAAGTAAAAGATGTGGTTTCTATTCCTGTTATTGGAAATGGTGATATTAAAACTCCAGAAGATGCTAAGAGAATGTTAGAAGAGACTGGTTGTGATGCAGTTATGATAGGTCGTGGTGTGTTAGGAAATCCTTGGCTTATTCGAAATACTATTTCTTATTTGGAAGGTGGATATTATAACTCTGATATTAGTATATCTGATAAAATATCTATGATTTTACATCATTTGGATTATTTAACACATTTAAAAGATGAACATATTGCAACACTAGAGATTAGAAATCATTTTGGATGGTATTTAAAAGGTGTACCTGGAGGCAATAATGTTAAAAATAAAATCTATCAAACAACTAAAATTCGTGATATAATTTCTATATTGAATACATTTAAGGAGGAATTAGATGGCGAAGAGAAAAAAAGATAATGTTGTTGATACTAAAAAAGAAGAGAAAAAGGACGAGAAAGTTCAACTAACTTCTCAAGGAGAGCAATTTGAAAAGGCTTTATTTGTTCAACGCTTTTTGGCTTTTCTATTAGATATTTTCCTTATATCTATTGTGGCTTCTATAATCTCATATCCTTTTTTAGATATTGATTCTATTCAAAAATTAAATGAGTCTAGTGCAGAAGTAATGGAAAATTATGCTACTGGAAAAATTAATCAGAAAGAGTATTTTAACGAAAGCTCTACTATTAGTTATGAATTAGCTAGGAAACAAGGCGTTAATACTTTAATTATTATCTTTTTAAACATTTTATATTTTGTTGTATATCAGATTAAGAATAATGGACAGACGCTAGGAAAACAAATATTAAAGATTAGAGTTGTAGATAGTTCTAATCGTGACTTATCTATGAATCAAATGATTTTTAGAGCTTTAATTATTAATTCTATTTTATTAGATATGATTAGTTTTGGAGTTTTAATTTTTGCTAACCAAAGCGGTTATTTCTATGGAGTATCTTTTTTAGCGTTTATTCAATTCTGTATTCTATCAGTTAGTACTTTTATGATTATGTTTGGTAAGGATAGACGTGGACTTCATGATTTAGTTGCACATACTGATGTTGTTCGATGCGATGTAGTAAAGGAGATGAAAACATGCGAGAATTAAGTGAACAAGAAATTGTTAGAAGAGAAAAATTAAAAAATATTAAGAATCCTTATCCAGAGAGATTTGAAGTAAACTATGAATTATGTGATGCTAGTCAGTTAGAAGATGGTGTTACAGGTGTTCGTGTTGCTGGACGTATTATATTAATGCGTAAAATGGGTAAGATGAGTTTTTTAACGATTGGTGATATTAAAGGGAAAATCCAGATTTCAGTTAAACTAGATATGGTTGGAGAAGAAGCTTATCAAGATTTTAAATCTAATTATGATATTGGAGATTTTATTGGAGTAGAAGGTGAGACTTTTACTACTCATACTGGTGAAAAAACAGTTAGAGCTAGTAGTATTACTTTTTTAGGAAAAGCTCTTAAACCTTTACCTGAAAAATTCCATGGTGTTGAAGATATAGAGACAATTTACCGTGAGAGATATTTAGATTTAATTATGAATGATGAATCTAAGAAGAAATTCTTATTTAGAAGTCGTTTTATTCGTGAGATTAGAAATTATTTGGATGATGCAGGATATATTGAGATTGAAACTCCAATATTGAATAATAAAGCAAGTGGTGCTAGTGCTAAACCGTTTATTACTCATCATAATGCATTAGATATTGATTTATACTTAAGAATTGCACCTGAGACTTATTTAAAACGTGCTGTTGTTGGAGGGTTTACTAAAGTATTTGAAATTGCTAGATGTTTTAGAAATGAAGGAATCGACGCAACTCATTTACAAGATTTTACGATGATAGAAGGTTATGCAGCATTTTATAATTATAAAGATAATATGAAGTTTTTAAGAGAAATGCTTCAATCCATTATTATGAAATTATTTGGTACTTTAGTTATTACGGTTGGTGATAAAGAAGTAGATTTAAGTGGTGAATGGGAAGCTGTTAGTTTTCGTGATTTAATCTTACGTTATAGTGATATTGATATCAAAATATATGATACTAAAGAAAAATTATTAGAAAAAATAAAAGAAGATGGTATTGAAATTGATAGTGAGACTCCACTTGAAAATTTAGGTTATGGTAATTTAGTTGACCAATTATATAAAAAAGTTGCTAGAGTGCATATTGTAAATCCAATTTTCTTAACAGAACATCCAATTAGTTTAAGTCCTCTTGCTCGTGCTAATGATGATGATCCTACTATTACCGATCGCTTCCAATTAGTTATTAATGGTGCTGAGATTATTAATGCTTATTCTGAACTTGTTGATCCTGAAGAACAGGCTCGTCGTTTAGAAGAACAAGCAAGACTTAAAGCTCAAGGCGATGAGGAAGCAATGCCAATGGATTATGATTATATATCTGCTATGGAATGTGGTATGCCACCGATTAGTGGATGGGGTATGGGAATTGATCGAGTAGTACAACTTCTTACTAATTCTCAGAATATTAAAGACGTTATTTTGTTTCCTTTAATGAGACCTAATAACGAAAATAACGAAGACTCAGAATGAAGTGATACAATAAATGTAGACAGTCTAAAAAAGACACAGTCTACATTTTTTTGTTACTAAATAAAATGGAGGAT
>CALVYD010000006.1 GCA_944371995.1 uncultured Bacilli bacterium | reverse complement strand
CTACAAATTCATCCAAAATCACAACATTTTTAAAAAAAATTACAAAAACTACTTGTAAAAACTTAGAAAGTCATAAAATCTTGTTATAGAAAACTTAGGCATGAAAAAAGACTATTATTTTTTTATAATAGCCTATAATTGTAAAGCCTTTAACCAGTATTTTTGAAGTTCTAGATTTTTTCTTTCTATTCTTATTTTTTGCACTTTGTTTTGTTGTTTTAACTTTTTTATTTCTTCTTCTAGATAGGCAATCTCTTGATTTAGTTGTTCTATGCTATTTTCTTTTTTGACGTTGTTTAGGTTGGACAATTTCTTCACCTCTTATTTGCGCTAATTTTTTATCTAAGTCACGTTCTTTCTGAATTAAGGTTATATTTTCAACTTGTAGTCTATGATACTCCTCTAACAATTGTTGCTTTTCAGCTATTCTTTTTTTTATTTCTTCATTATCCTGCTTTAGTTTAGAATTTCTTTCTTGTAAACTTAGGTTTTCTTTTTGTTGCATAGACTCTAAATTATCTAAATATTGTTGTAATATTTCTTTCTTTTTAGGACCAAAGTATTTTATTTCTTTTACAGCACTAGGATTTTCTCTTAATTTTTCCATGGTATATATACCTGCTCGATATAAAGGTAAGCATACACTATTTGGTATTCCATAATCATCTAGTAATACTTGTCCTTGTTCTTTTCTTTCTTGATAACTAGATGTTTCAGGTTCATTTTGTATTGTGCGCCCTAAACCATGAACGAAATCTAAGATATCTTTTTTTCCCTTAGATCCTATACCATGAATATGTTTTAAATCATCATAATTTAAGTTTAGTAAATCTCCTAAAGTCTCGACTCCAGCTCTTTTTAAATTACCACTTAATATACCTGATAATCCTAGCTTTTTTATATCTTTACTTAAGTCTATGTCTGTTATATCTACTTTTGTTTTATCATCAATTTCATTTTCTATTGAGATATCTATTCGTGCTTTTTTGTCTTTTCTATCAGCGTTCCTTCCTATATTGCTTATATTATGCACACTACGCCTTCTTTCTTTTTTATTTTTCTGTTATAAAACAGTTACTCATATTTACCATATTAGGATTATTAGTGGTTGCTAGAGTAAAGTTTTCTATAGTACCGGTTACTGTTACTTCCGTTCCTTCTTTTAGTTCATCAAGGTTTGTTTTTTCTGCCATAGGACAATTTATTCTTAATGTGTACATATCATCAGGGTCATCATATTGTAATATTAGTTCATTATCTTCTATTTGTTTGATAGTTCCGGTAATTTCTACAAATTGCCCTACAAATTTTTCAGCTGTTTTTTCTGGTTTATTTCTAAATTCTATTGCTAAATCTAGGGCAGATATTTCCGCTTTTTCTACCGAATATGGCATAGACCAAAGTCCTAATTCCGTATCTCTTCTACCTTGTTCTTGATGATATTTTATTACTTTATACCCTAGTCCGTAAAACACCTGAGTACCTCCATCATCATAGGTTTTAGTACGGATTGCAAAATATGGTCCCTTATCATATTTCGTTACTGCTATCATATCTGTTGCAATCATAATAGCTAGTGCTAATATGATAACACTAATAATATTAATAATTTTTTTTGATTTTGGCTCTTCTTCAATTGCATCTTCATAATCTAATTCATTTATTCCATAATTACCATAATCTACATCATCATATTCTTCTGTGATAATTTTATTTTTTTTATTTTTATTTAGAAACATATTTTTTTCTCCTTTACTAATACCCTGCCTTTTTAAAAGGAATGGTTTCTTTTTTTATGTACTGATAAGCGTCTTGCATTTTTCTTTGATGACTTTCTATCAATTCTTCATTTTCTTTACATATATTTATACCTTCTTGCCTTAGTAAATACCTATCTTCTAGGCTCAATTCCTCTAATCTTCTACTCGATAGTTCTTTCTCCAGATAATCACTATATGTTACTAAGTCTTTGGCATATGATTCTTCTATGTCATAATTTAATGTTAGTTCTATTCCCAAGTCAATCATCTTTTTTCTATCTGGATTTTCTGGTTGATTTATTATTTTTTGAATGGAGAAATTACTAGGATCATATAATATTTTTTGTTTCATATCCAATATTTCTACGTGATTAGGGAAGTTACTGTCTGCTGATTTCTTTTCTTTTTTCTTTAATCTTTTATTTCTTTCTATTTCTGGTGCTTTTTTTAAATTCTTTCTCTCATAGCTGTATTTTGTTCCTGCTAATACTAGGGATTCTTTTTTATCTATTATTTCTAATATCTTTTTTAAATGTGCACACAAATTCCTACAGACACCATTACCACAAGCAATTGAAATTGATGGCTCTATTAAAAGATCTGTAGTGTTGTTATTAAAAACAAATTGATGATTTGCTGAAAAATAACCATTCCAGACTAAATAATAATAAATTGACATATATGTTTTATTATCAGGATTTGGTGATATTTTTTTGATTAACTCTGCTTCTTCTTGAACAGTTTCATCAAATATCTCTTTTAGTGGATAACTTTTATAAAGTTTGTAATTTATTAATTTTTCTTTATAAAAATCAAGATATGTTTCCCCTTTTGTCATTTCTATTCCCCCTTTTATTAAGGCATATTATACCATAAACTCTATTTCTTGTAAAGAAAAACAGTAGCAACTGCTACTGTAGTTTGTCTTTAAATTCTTCTTCGGTCCAGATTGGAATTCCTAGTTTTAGAGCTTTTTCATATTTACTACCTGGTTTTTCTCCTACGATTACTACCGATGTTTTTTTAGATACAGAATCTACGGTTTTTCCACCTAATGATTCTATTTTTTCTTTGGCTTCATCTCTTGTAAATATTGTTAAGCTTCCTGTTAGTACAAAGCTTTTTCCAGCGAAGTCTTCATCTTCTACAATTTCTTGTCCTAGATAGGTTGTATTGATTCCTAATTCTATTAACTCTTCTACGATGGCTCTATGGTGTGAATCATTAAAGTAGTCTACTACACTTTTCGCAATAATTTCGCCAATATCTGGAACTTTTGTTAGTTCTTCTTCTGTTTGTTCCATTAAGTTTTGTAGGGTTTTATATTTTTGAGCTAATAGTTTTGCCGTTTTTGCACCTACATGTGGTATACCTAGTCCAAATATTAATTTTTCTAGAGAATTTTTCTTACTTTCTTCGATGGCATTTAATAAGTTGGTTACTGATTTATCTCCATATCCTTCTAATCTTGTTAAATCTTTTTCATGTTCTTTTAGGGCATAGATATCTGGTATACTTGCAATAAAATGAAAGTTATAGAAGTCTTCCATAATTCTATCTCCTAGACCATCTATATTCATAGCATCCCTTGATACGAAATGAATTAGACTTTCTATGTTTCTAGCAGGACATTTTTTATTTGGACAATAATAGTCTACTTGACCTTCCTTTTTCACAAGAGGAGTGTTACACATTGGACAATTAGTAATCATTACGAAATCTTTTTCTTTTCCTGTACGACGTTCTTTTTTTACTTCTACTACTTCTGGTATTACGTCCCCTGCTTTACGAATTGATACAATATCTCCAATTTTTAAGTCTTTTTCTTTTACATAATCTTCATTATGGAGTGTTGCTCTTGAAATGGTAGAGCCTGCAACAATTACTGGTTCTAGTACAGCGTTTGGTGTAATTTGACCTGTTCTTCCTACAGTAAAAATAATATCTGTTAGTTTTGTTAATACTTCTTTGGCTGGAAATTTATAGGCTGTTGCCCATTTGGGATATTTAGCCGTAGAACCTAATTTTTGCTGGTCATCAATACTATTTACTTTAATTACAATTCCATCAATATCGTATGGTAGTGAATCTCTTTCTTTTCCTTTTTCTTCAATGAATTCTAATACTTCCTTAATATCTTTTACTACTCTATTGTTTGGATTAATTTTAAATCCTAATTTTCTCATATATTCTAATGCTTCGCTATGCGTATGAATTCCGTAGTCTAATGGATTTGGAAGATGATAAATAAAATTATCTAGTTTTCTTTGTGCTGCAACTTTAGAATCTAGCTGTCTAATTGATCCAGCAGCTGCATTACGACAGTTTTGAAGTAGTGGTTCACCCTTTTTCTTTCGCTCTTCATTTAGCTTTTCTAGAGTCTTTTTATTCATAAATATTTCACCGCGTACTTCAATATCTACTTCTTCTTTTAGTTTTAATGGAATTACTTTAATTGTCTTTGCATTATGAGTAATATCTTCTCCAATAGTTCCATCACCACGTGTTGCGGCACGTACTAATTTTCCTTTTTCATATAATAAAGATACAGAAAGACCATCTATTTTTAATTCACAAACATATTCTGGATGAAAACCTTCTTTTTTTATTCTCTCATCAAAAGCAATTACTTCACTTTCTGAGAAAACATCACTTAGTGACATCATAGGAATTTTATGAGTTACTTTTTCAAATCCCTCGATAATTTTTCCACCAGCATGCTGTGTTGGAGAGTCTTCTCTTATCCAATCTGGATGTGCTTCTTCTATTTCGATTAACTCTCGTAAATACTTATCATATTCTTGATCTGTTATTGTTGGATTATCAAGGGTATGATAGTTATAATCTGCCTCATTTATAATTTGTATTAATTCTTCCATTCTCTCTTTCATATAATCACCATTACTAGTATATCATTTTTAGTCTATTAGAACAAAGAAGATTTCAATAAAAAAAGAAGAATTGCCCTCCCTAAAATTACTTATCTAATAATCCAGTTAACGTATTCATTACACTCATAGAAATTTCTTTGTCAGTATCAGAGGTTGTCATACCTATTTTTTTGGCTGTCGTGATAATAGGGATAAATTCCGTTAATATTTTTCTTCCTCTCGTTGTACTACTTGATACTGTTTGTATCCATAAAACATTTTCATCTTCTGCCTTTTTCAAAGCAAGGGCTCCCTTATAGTCTCCAATATCATATTCCGCTATTACATATTCTTCATTTCCATATTTTTCAGTTTCTAGATTAGAAAGGCTATCTCCTGTGTCTGCTAATGCTTGCATTTCAGATATTAGTTCTTCATAGCCATTTGAATATATTTTTATACCTATTGCTTCTTGATCTTGAAAATTTTCTGAAACTACCGTAAGCGTATCACCATTTATTACAGCTTGATATGGTGACGGTATTGTAAAACTATACCCTGAAAATGTAACGTTTTCTGTTTCTGGAATTATTAGTTGCTGCGGTACTTGTCTGCCAATATAGAGTATTGCTACTACTATGATTATTCCTATTATTATGAATATTGGATTACTTTTCTTTTTGGCTACTTTTTCAAATTGTGATTCCTCTTTTTTTTGGGTATTTTCTAATGGTGTACCACAATTTTTACAAAAATTATCTGTTGCTTCATTCTTTGTTCCACAATTTTTACAAAACATATACTCACCACTACTTTTATTTTAGAATATCACTTTTTTTATTATGTGTCTTTTCTTTTATATTATGATTTACATTTTTTTACATAGAAAAAGAAATGATTGTTTCTAGTCATTTCTTTTTCCAAATAATTGTAATAGTCTTATGAATAAGTTAATGAAGTCTAAATATAATTGAAAAGCTCCATATACTGCGGCTTTTTCTTCTCCGATATATCCTACCATATATTTAATTCTATTTACATCATAAGCAACATATCCTACGAATATTAATACTCCGATAATCGTTATTCCTAAATCTAAAGTTGCATTTTTAAATATCAATAAATTTAGTAATTCTCCTATTACAATTCCTATTAAACCAATAAAGATAATAGTTCCTAATTTTGTTAAATCTTTTTTCGTTACATATCCATAAAATGCTAGTAGGCCAAAAATTACGGCTGTAATAATAAAGATGCTTATTAGGGATGACATTTCAAAATATATAAATATTGATGAAAATGTTAATCCTGTTAGGATTGCATAACCTATATACAATATTTTTGTTGTGATAGGATTCATCTTTTCTAGTCTTACACCTAGAATGATAGCAATTACAATTTCTGCGATTGCGATTGGTAATACTCCAATCGATAAGACATTTAGCATCATATCTACATTTGTAGTTAGTGCATATCCTGTAGCGAAAGTTACTAATAGACCAATAAACAACCATGTAAACATTTTTGGATATAAGTCTGTATTTACATTATTTTCGTTCATTTTATCTCCTTTTATCTTTTGATATAGTAACATATGTTACTTGTTAGTACTATATCATATTTTTTTTAATAAATAAACCTGTTTTCTTATTTTACTTTTCTTTCCAAAGTTTGTAAGGATATTTTTTCTTATTTATTAATTTAGAAATTGCTTGAACAATACTTTCTTTATCTTCTTTGTAGGTTACTCCATACCAAGTTGCATTTGTTTCTATCATATCTATTTGTTTTTCTTTGGATTTAATACAATAGTTTAAAACGCTTGGAATTTGGTATTCAGCCTTAGATAAATTACCTTTATTTTTTTCTAAAAAGTCTGTAAATCTTGTTTCTAAGACTTGAAAAATATCTGGAGTAAATAATAATAAATTCATGGATGCTAGTGTGTTTTCTGCTACTTCTATTTGTTCGTTTGTTGCTTCTATTGTTGCAATGATCTTTCCATTGATTCTTTCAACACTGGATTCTTTGATGTTTTCTAGCTTTCCATCTTTTAACTCACATAATCCACGTTTTGCTGAACCGTTTGGACTTAATGTATTTTCTATATGATACCCTATCATAGCATAGTGATCTTTTTCTATATTCTCTAAATAATTACTTGCTTTTTGATAGGCGTCTCTTCCATAAAAATCGTCAGCATTGATTACTGCGAATGGTTCTTTTACCAAGTCTTTCGCACACATAATAGCATGGGCTGTCCCTAGAGGTTTTTGTCTTTGTTCTATCTCTTTTTTAAATTCATCTGGTACGTTACTATTATCTTGGAAGACATATTCTGTTTTTATATATTTTTCTATTCTTTTTCCTATTGTTTCTTTAAATATTTCGTAATTTTCTTCTTTAATGATAAATACTACTTTGGTAAATCCTACTAATTTAGCATCATAGATAGAATAGTCAATAATAAATTCACCATTTGGTCCTACTGGTTCTATTTGTTTTAGTCCTCCAAAACGACTTCCCATACCGGCAGCCATTATTAATAAAGTTTTATCTTTCATATTTACTCCCTTTATTCCCATAAAATTTTATTATATTGTCCTTCTTCTATTAATTTATTAATTGCATTTACTACCATTTCTTTATCTTCTTTATAAGTTACTCCATACCATGTTGCATTTGTTTCTAATACATTTACTTTTACTGCTTTTTCTTCTAGAAGTTCGTTTAAGACAATTGGAATTAAAAATTCACAATCGTTTAAATTATCTTTGTTAGCTTCTAAAAATTCTAATATTTTATCTTCTAATATTTTGAAAAGACTTGTTGAAAATAGTAAGAAATTCATAGAAGCAATTGTATCTTTACTTACCTTGAATTTTTCTTTTGTCTCTAGTGATTCTCCTTCTACTATTTCTCCTTTTAATGTTACTTTACTTTCTGTTAGTCTAATTAACTCATTATTATCTGTTACTTCACAAACACCTCTTTTAGCAGAGCCATTTGGTGTTAGTGTATTTCCTAAGCGATATGCTACTAGTCCATATTCATTTTCTTTTATCGTATCTAGATAGTTACTTGCTTTTTGATAGGCGTCTCTTCCATAGAAATCATCAGCATTAATGATTGCGAATGGTTCGTTTATTTTATCTTTAGCACAAAGAATAGCATGAGCTGTTCCTAAAGGTCTGATTCTTGCTTTTAAAAGTTCTTGATATTCTTCTGGTAGATTATCATTTTTTTGAAATGCATATTCTGTTTCTATCTGTTTTTCTACTCGTTTACCAATTGTTTCTTTAAATATTTCATAGTTTTCTTCTTTGATTAAGAATACTACTTTGGTAAATCCTGCTTGTTTTGCATCATAAATAGAATAATCAATAATGAACTCTCCATTTGGTCCTACTGGTTCTATTTGTTTTAATCCTCCAAAACGACTTCCCATGCCTGCTGCTAAAATCAACAATGTTTTTTTCATGTTTTTCCTTCTTCCTATCTTGTGTTGGTCTTTTTATTCTCTGTTTGCAAATTTTCTTCTAAATCTACTAAAGTATTTAAAAAGTAATCTCTTGAAATTTGTGCTATTTGATTATTGATACCTTTAGTTAAGGTTGCTTGATATTTTTTACCATTTTTTTCTATTTCTAATATAGAACCCGCCTCTATTTCCTCTTTGATTGATGGTAATATTTTGAAGAAATCTAGTTCTTGTTTTCCTGTTTTTACTTTTGTGGTTGCTCCACTACCTGCTTTAATATAAACTCCTACTAATTCTTCTTTTTCTGGATTATTTTCTACAAATAAACGATAACCTTGATTTATTCTGTCTTCCATATTTCCTCCTACACTTTTGATAATTTTTTATGATTTTTCATTAATTTTTTAATTCCATGTGGATGTTTAAAGGCAACACTTACTAGAGTATTGGTAACTTCTACTACACGGCCGGTACCAAAAGTTTCGTGATAAACATAATCTCCTACTTGATAATCAACTTCTTCTTCTCTAAACATATCTTCCACTTCAATTTTTTGTTCTTGTTTAGGAAGCTCTTCTTGTACGTTTGTCTCGATTAAATCTTTACTAATTTCCCCTATAAAACGACTTACTGGATTTACTTGTTCTTTTCCAAATAGAGTTCTTCGTCTTGCATTTACTAAGTGTAGGTCATCTTTTGCTCTAGTAATAGCAACATAACAAAGTCTTCTTTCTTCTTCTACTTCACTTGTTTCCATTAGTGAGTTCATATGAGGAAATATTCCTTCTTCCATTCCTACGACAAATACATGGTCAAATTCTAGTCCTTTTACAGAATGTACAGTCATTAAACTGATTCTATTTGGATCATCTTTATATTCTTCAACATCACTAATTAAACTGATTTCTAATAGGAAGTCTTCTAGCGAGATTAGACCTTCTCTTTCTTCGAAAGATTTGGTAATTGATTTAAATTCTTCTAAGTTTTCTAGACGAACTTCGGCTTCTAATGTTTTCTCACTCTCTAGTTCTTGTCTTAATCCTGATGCGTCTAATACCTTATCAATTAATTCTGTTAATGTCAACTCTTCTGATAATGATTTTAGTTGTTCTATGTTTTTTTTAAACTCTAATTCTTTTCCAGAGGTGATTGCTTCATAGATACTTGTTCCTTCTTCGTCTGCTTTGGCAGTTAAATTTTCTATCGTCTTTAGACCAATCCCTCTTTTTGGTGTATTGATAACTCGTAGCAAGCTAACATTATCTTTAGAATTATGAATTAATCGTAGATAGGCAATTAAATCTTTAATTTCTTTTCTTGAGTAGAAATAAAAGCTACCTATGACACGATATGGCATATTTTCTTTTAACATTTCTTCTTCTAAGACACGTGATTGAGCATTCGTTCTATAAAGTACAGCAATATCTTTATATTCTACTTCTTTATTTCTAAGCTCTTTTATTTTTCTTATTACATACTGTGCTTCATCTTTTTCATTATATGCTCTATAGTACTTTATTTTTTCTCCTTTTCCACGTGATGTCCAAAGATTTTTATCTTTTCTTTGCTTATTATTTCTTATTACTTGATTGGCAGCATCTAGAATGGTACTTGTGGAACGATAATTTTCTTCTAGTAATATCGTTTTCGCATCTTTATAATCTTTTTCAAAGTTTAAGATATTTTTATAATTTGCTCCACGAAAACTATAGATACTTTGAGAATCATCTCCTACACAGGTTATTTTTCTGTTTTTGGCACTAATTAATTTTGATAAAATATATTGTGCTTCATTTGTATCTTGATACTCATCTATTAATATATATTGATATAGGTCTTGATACTTTTGTAGTGTAGAGGGATTTTCTTTAAATAATTTAATAGGTAATAAAAGTAGATCATCAAAATCTACAGAATTATTCTTTTTTAGTTTATCCTCATATTTTTCATACACTTGATGCATTACTTTTTCGTAGTCACTTACTGCATAGCGTTCATAAATTTCTGGTGTCATCATTTCATTTTTACAACTACTTATCTTATTTCTGATTGCTCTTGGATTATAGATTTTAGGATCATATCCTAAGTCTTTTACTATTTTTTTTACGACGGTTAGAGAATCATCACTATCCATGATTACAAAGTTGGACTCATATCCTAGTTTTTCGTAGTTTTCCCTTAGTAGTTTTAGTCCGAAACTATGAAATGTTGAGACTTGTACTTTTTTTGCTAGGTCGCCAATTAATGCATATAATCTATCTTTCATTTCCTTGGCTGCTTTATTGGTAAATGTAATTGCTAAAACATTATAAGGATGTGCTAGGCCTTCTTCTATTAAATAGGCAATCTTGGTAGTTAGAGTTTTTGTTTTTCCAGCTCCTGCTCCAGCAATGATTAGTAATGGTCCGTCATTGTATAGGACTGCTTCTTTTTGTTGTTCATTTAAACTCTCGATCATCTTATACCCTCTTTCTAGAAATATTATACCTTATTTTCTATTGTTAGAAAAGAAAAAATACCGGTTGTTTACTCGGTATTTTATCTTCTTTGATATAGTTCTGATAAATTTTCTACTTTCCTTGGTTCATCTTCTGTAAAGCTTTGATTTTTATTATGCTGTTGTTTTGACTGATAAGTTTTTAAAATAGATAATACTCTTTTATAATCATCTAATGTTAGTAGTCCATCTAATATGTCTAACTCTTTACTTTGTTTTTTAGATGGTACTTTTCTTTTTTCTTCTTTTACTGGTTCTTGTTGTTGATCTTTTAACATCACATCTAAAAATTGTGGTTCAGGTGTTAATATTGGATCAGGTATATCGAATAGATAACCGTTATCATTTGCTGGTGTTGTATATTGCTTTTTCTCTATACTTTCTTGTTTAACATAGTTATCCGTTTGTACAAAGCTTTCGTCTTGTTTTTTGGTATTTCCTAGAATCATGCTAGGAGTATCTATCATTTTTATGCTATCAGGGATTTTTCTTTTTATTACCGTTTCCGTTTTTACAACTGGTGGAGTTGGTTCTTGTATGATGATTTTTTCTGGTTGCTCTAGAGTTTCTGCTTGACTCTTTTGATAATTTCTAATTATTTTATATACTATTAAGAACAAAATCCAAATTATAAATATACTACTAGAAAGTTCAATTAGTGCTTGTGCTTCTTGATTTTCGTAGATAGATGTTTGTTCAAAAATATTTAGTTTGTTTGTTGTTATGACGTTGATTATTAGTACTAATAGATAATGAATCATACAAAATACTAAAGTGTTTATTGTTCTAATCCATTTTGTTACCTTTCTATTAAAAATACTAATCCATAAAATTATGTTAGTTGTTACTACTGCCGCGAAATAGATAGCAAGATTAGGAAAATAAACAGCAATAAAGAAATTATTCATCATATAGTCAAATAATGAAAATAATTGCTCTCTATAAAATATTAATGTCACGATTATAATTGATCCATATATTGCAATACAGCTAATTTTACTTACTTTTTTTGTCTTAGTATTGGTTGCTATCATAAGATAGAAAAATACGACAAAGAATAAAATAGCTACTGCAAATAATCCTGAAGATGATGTTACATCACTCAAGACTTTTAATTTATCTAATAGCGATAACTTCGACATCATCTTCACCCCCTAATTCACTCTTTTTATTCTGCTTCTACACTCTGTAGTTCAGCGATATATACTGTCTGTGTTGTATCATCATTGTTGGTACAAGTTACTAGTGTTAATGTTGTCTTATCATAATTACGATAAATTGCAATTTTACCAGTTTTTTGTTGTTTATATATATTGGTAATTGTATAAGTATACTTTTTACCTTTGTATGTTACATAAGCAGTATCTCCAGTTGTTAGTTGATATAAGTCATTAAAGAATGCTTTCCAACCTGTTCCAGAGTGTCCTGCAATTATAAAGTTTCCTTTTTCTACATCTGGATAGTTTGATCCTTCTACTATCATAATATTTTTTTCTACATCATTTTCTGATGAACGTTTATCTACAAAACCTTTTTGTAAGTTAATTTTAGGAATAATTAAATATCCAATATATTCATCTGTATAAGTATCACTTTCTTCTTCTACAGGTGTTTCTTCCCTGGTTTCTGTTGTCTCTGATATCTGAGCTGCGACTTCTTTGTTTTCTTTGTTAGATTTATAGAATATATTGGCCATATAATCATAAGCGACGACTTTCTTTGATTGTATATAATTATATGAAATAAAGAATCCCCCTGTTAGTGTCAGAATAGACCCTATTATGGCTACAACACTTGGAGAGATTCTTTTTTTATTATATTCTTGCTTTCTTTGCATTCTTTTGTACAAATTTGATGCCGCCAATGATAATTCCAAGGCCTAAAACCACTAATAATATAGAACTTGCTGCATTTGTATTTGGAACTATTACTTCTGGATAGTTTTCAATTGTAATTTGATGAGATACATGATCTGCATCAATTGTGAATGAAATCTTTTCTTCATTTCTCATATATCCAGCTGGTGCCTGTACTTCTTCTACTGTGTATGTTCCATCTTCTAGATTAGTTAGTACATAAGGAT
The DNA here is from genome assembly GCA_944371995.1 of uncultured Bacilli bacterium. Taxonomy (GTDB): domain Bacteria; phylum Bacillota_I; class Bacilli_A; order RF39; family UBA660; genus Faecimonas. The sequence continues at coordinate 54,741 of CALVYD010000006.1, read as the reverse complement.
CTGTTGTTGATGTGAATCTTGCTACCTCTTTTCCAGAAGCATCGCGTACAACAATTACAGCTCCTGCTAATGGATTCCCTGTAGATTTATCTATTTTTATAATATTTACTACACGTTCTTTTGCTTCATTATAGAACTTAACTTTTTGTTCTCTATTATTATCATCAATTGTAAATTTTACTACTTCTTTGCTTAAATCATATCCGTCTGGTGCACTTGTTTCTTCTACTGTATATGTTCCATTTGGCAAGTTCTTAATTACATGTCCTGAAGTAGTTGATGTCCATGATGTAATTTCTTTACCATTAGAATCTTTTAATACTAACTTTGCACCAGCAATTGCATTTCCTGTTGCTTTATCAACTTTTACAATTGTAATTTTTGAAGTAGAAATATTTAAAGTAATTGATGTGTTTACTTTCTCTTCTATTGGAGTAATGATAGAAGGAGTAACATTTTGTTGTGATTGAATTGTTGGTTGATATTCATAAGCTTTATATACTTGTCCTGTTCCACTAATTGTTACTTTAATATCAACTTTGCTGGTATCTACTTTTGATACAGGTACTTTAACTCTGAATTTTTCACTAGAATTGAATGTTGTTTTTGACTTACCTTCACTATCTACTGCGATTGCTCCATCGGCACCTGATACAGAAACATTATAAGTACTCATATTTGTAGAACTTACTGAAATTTCATTAGATACATAATATTTTCCATCACTAGAGATTGATAATGTTTTATCGGAAATATTAGCGCTGATAGTAGTTTTTTGATATCCTTGACTTTTTGCCGTTTTTGCTTTTGCAACTAAATCTTTGATGTATGGTCTTAGATTGTTAGGATCTGATCCATTTGTTTTAAATGTATTTCCTAAGTTGTTTCCACCTGCAGTGTCATCTAAATACCACCATAATGCTGTTTGAGTAATATAATAATCTTTTTGGTTATCCCCTGTAAAGCTTTTATGTGGATATCCATTCATCATGATGTATGCTACTCCGGCATCTAATTCACCTACTAATTTTGCAGTTGAATTTCTTGCTGTAGACTTATGGATATTTAAGCAATACATTAATTCTCCACTAGTTGTTGTCTTTGTTGTGAAATGAACTCCAGCAACATATCCTGGTACAGCTGTAGTATCTCCCAGTTGGATTGTTTCTGGTACTGCGTTTACTGTTGTTGTTAAACTGCAATAACTAATTACAGCAACGAATAATGCTACCAATACTTTTTTGATTTTCTTCATCATTTAAATTCCCCCTCCAATGTGGCTATATTATACCACATGATACTTGATTTTTCAAGAGAAAAACTAACTCTTTATTAAATAATATTCTTTTTTCTCTTTCTACTTGCTATTATATTCTTTTTTTCTGAGTTTGGAAAGGGATTTTGAATAATTGTTATTCTTTTCTTTGTATTTTTAATTAAAATTGTTACTTACTGAGTTTCCATTTGTTCTTATTGTATTTTGATAATTATCAGAAGTGTTATATTTTTCTAGTAATATATTTGTTGGGATTACAATGATTAATGTTAATAGCACTGTAAATAGAATGGTTTCTAGTGCAAAAAAAATACTTTTTTCTTCACTTTCTAATAGTTTTTCCGGTTTTATTTTTCCTCCATGAGAATATGCTATAAATACAATTGATCCTACAAGTCCTAGCCCTAGTAAAATAATTACTAATATCTGTAGGAAACTTAAGCTTGGGTTTACACTAATTACTTGGTTTATTCCATAACTTTGGTATACTACTTCTCCATTATGCTCGAAGGCATAATATAATGTATAACCAATTCCTATCAAAGATATTGTTATGATTAATATGCAAATTCTCATATATTCATTTATTTTTAATTTCATTTCATCATCTCCTTCTAAAATAAAATACACGTCTTTTGTGAAAAGAACGTGTATTTTAGAATTTTTTATAATCTTTTTTTATTGCTTTTTCAATATACTCTATATTGATTGGTAAGATGTTTATATTTTCTTTATTTAATTCTTTTAATGATATTTTTCTTATCTCATAATAATTATTCTCATTATTATTTTCTTTTTCTTCCCCAGCTAACTTTGGTATTCCAGATATTATTTTAGCATGATAATGGTAGTCTATTCCTTGTTTGGTTTTATTTGATCCTAAATAACCTAGTAATTCAATCTCTACAGAAAACTCTTCTTTAATTTCTCTTTTTACTGCTTCTTCTACCGTTTCATCTTCTTCGATCATTCCACCAGGTATAGCATAATATGTGATTATTTTGTTATTTTCTTTTTTCTTACGATATAGTAGATATATAGATTGTTCATCTTCTGTTAGAATTATTGCTCTTGCCGTATCTCTTCTCATTTTAGTTCTTCTTCCATTAATATATTATCTTCTATATCATATATCGTAACTTTATTTTCATCATAAACCATATAACTTGGTAGATAACCTTCTTTAGGTAAAGAAATAGAACCTGGATTTAAATAATAGTTTGTCTCTATTTTCTTTATAAACGGAATATGAAGATGTCCATAAATTAAAATAGAATGTTCCTTCATCCAATTACTTTCATTGTATATGTGTCCATGAGTAATGTATAAATCATGGTTTTCTGTCATAATCACACTTAGTTCATTTACAATTGGAAAGTTTGATACCATAATATCCACTTCTGAGTCACAGTTTCCTCTTACGCAAATTAATTTATCTTTCATCGACTCTAAAAATTCTTGAACCGCTTTAATATCATAACCTTCTACCATTTTATTTCTAGGTCCAATATAATATAAATCTCCTAATACCACTAATTTGTCACAATGTAGTTCTTCAAATCTTTCTTTTACTTTTGATAGATTTGTTTTAATACCATGAATATCGGATATAAACATCAATTTCATTTGAGTTCTCCTTTATGTGTTTATTTATTATTTCTTTTTTATTATATAAAATTTTTCTACTTTTTCCAATATTTTTCTTTTGAAAAAGGTAGCTTACTTGCTACCTTCAGAAAGATTCTTATTGATAAATCCCTTAAGTTTATAATATTTATTTAGTAATGTTATGATATGCTCGTATTAACATAACTTTTTTATTTCTGGTTGTTTTTACTGGTTTTTAATTTCCTCTTTTCTTTCTTATCCAAATTTCTAGTCTATCTATTATAAAGTACATGATATAGGATATGATACCAAGAATAACTACTCCTGTAATTACTAAGTTAATATTAAATACTTGGGAACCATACATGATCAAATACCCTAATCCACTTTTTGATACTAGTAATTCTCCCATGATGACACCGCTATTACCCCCACAGGGAGAAAATAGATAAGGGTTATAAGATTCCAAGAAAGGTAGTAATAAATATGGGAGCAAAAATGACTTGTCCTTATTGTAATAGTAAGGAAACTATAAGTATTATTTATCTATATAGATATAATGATAATAATACATTTAATAAAAAAAGTAATGAAGAAGTTAAATATTCAGAAAAGATAAGAAAACCTAAAAGAAAAAATTATGATGGAACACTTATAACCGACCATAATTATAATAAGTATTGTAAAATATGTCATAAATCATTTAATTCTGGTAGAAACTTATATGCAGTAGATATAAGTAAAATAACTTTAGTATTTATATTAAGTAAATTAAGATATAAATTTGAGTTTATATTTGATGAAAGAGCAACTTTTATAATTAAAAGAAATTATGAATTAATAAATCAAGAAATATTATCTAATCAAGAAAAAATTAAAATATTAGATAGTATTACTAAATCTAAAATAAATTTTTGGAATAAAGAATATATTAATAAAGATTATGATAATTATAAATGGATATTAAAGTTAGAATATTATAACGGGTTATCAGAATGTTTTAATGGACATGATATGATTCCAAATAATTGGGATGTATTTATAAGTGGATTTAAAAACTTAATAAATAAATATGACCAAGATAATATATTAAAAATTATTAAGTAAAAATACTCTAAAACTTGCATATAAAGTAATGATAAATGTAGGGTTTTGTGGTATAATATTTATATCAAATTAGAAAAGAAAGAAAGTGATTTCAATGAATAAAAACATCAATTTAACTGAAAAAGAAATACAAGAAAAAATAAGAAAAGTTGATGGTGCTATGGCACAAGAAGGTATGCCTTTAACAAAGGAAATTAAAAAGAAATTATATGATTGTATAACTGGTAAATCTACTTATGAAAAGGAAAGACAAAAAATAATTGAAAAATATAGGAGAATATATGGATAGTAAGTATAAATATACTTATGAGAAAACAGCTGATTACTGTTATAAAGATACTGATGTTTTAATAAATAAATTAAATATTACTAATGATGAAGATTTATATAATGCGGAAAGAGAATTAGTATCTTTAAGAGTATCAGCATTTAATGATAATCCTTTAAAAGGTAATTTTGATTTCAATTATTTAAAAGCCATACATAAATATTTATTTCAAGATATTTATAGATGGGCTGGAGATATTAGAAATTGTAATATAGCAAAACAAGATTTATTTTGTTTAACTGAACATATTGAATCATTTGCAAATGATATATTTAATAAATTGAAAAAAGAAAATTATTATATGGATTATGATTATGAAACTACAATTTTGAAATTAGTAGAATTATTTGCAGATATAAATGCATTACACCCTTTTCGTGAAGGTAATGGTAGAAGTCAAAGAATGTTTATAGAATCACTTGCTAAAATAAATGGTATTAATTTAGATTTAACTAATGTATCAAATATGGATATGATTGTTGCTAGTCATGAAAGCATAAATGGACATTATGATAAATTAAATAAAATGTTTAAAGAAAACAGTTATAAAATAACTGAAGAAGAAAGATTAAAATATATAGAACTTTATTGTTTAAATAAAATAAGTTAAAAATAATAAATAAGCAAAGATACTTAGAAATAGGTATCTTTTTTTTGCATTAAATTTAAGAATGGAGGTATGATAATATGAATTTAAATTATGCAATATTTAGAAGCGAACCAATTATGACTATATATGATTTAGCACAAATAGGATCCCATAATAAAAGAGAAAAAAAGGCATATCAATCTAACCCAGATATAAAGTTAGAATTAACTAAAAATAATATAGAACTTGTTCCACTTGATGTTAAATATGTTAAAGGTTTTGATGAATTAACAAAAGAATATAAAAAGGAACATGATGAGAGAATGAAAACGGAAAGAAAATCTAGACAAAAGAAATTTCATGAAATGCTTAATAGTTCAAAAAATTGTGTGGCAGATGAACTAATATTTACTGCAACTCATACATTTTTTAAAGATATGACAAGAGAACAAATAAAAGAATGGGCAGATACTTGTATGGAATTTGTTTATAAAGATTTAGGTTATAAAAAAGAACAAGTTTTACATGCAACAGTTCATTTAGATGAATTAACACCTCATGTTCATTGTGTTGTTGTTCCACTTGTTAAAAAACTAGATAATAGAACTAAAACAGAAAGATATACAATATCTAAAAAACAATATATTAAAGATAAAATTCAATTATCACAACTGCAAGATATGTATCATAAAAGACTAACTGATGCAGGTTATGACTTAGAACGTGGTATTAAAGGTAGTGATAATAAAAATATTAAATTAAAGGAATATAAACGACTTACTAAAAAACTGAATCATGAACTAAATGTTAAAAACGATAGATTTGTTGAATCTTTGAATGATTTTGAAGAAAAAATGAAAACTACCAAACAAACATTCATTGTGGATAAAGATTATGTTAAGGTTAAAAAAGATACTTTTGATAGTATGAATAATGTAATCAATGAATCTAAAAAAGTAATGGAATTACAACCTAAACTACAAGCAATATTTAATGAGGTTGATAGTTATGCTAATAGTTATAAATCTCTTGAAAAAGAAAACCAAAAATATAAGAAAGAAGTAAATAAATTAGAATATGAGAATAAAAACTTAGAACAAGAAAATAGAAGTTTGATTTATAGATTAAATGAACTATTTCAATTATTAAAGAAATTTTTAAGAAAACTATTACAACGAGGTAATGATTATACAAAGGATGAAGCAACTGATACTATTAAAGATTGTTATGATAATGAAGAATTTGATATGAAAGATGTTGTAGGAATATCTAAAGGAACTACTAAACAAGATGAATTATTTGATTATGTTGATGCACCTTATTATTTAAAAGAACGAGTTAGAGATTATGATGACTATGATTACGATAAAGATGATTTTGATATGAGTAGATAAAAATTTAAAAATACTCTTGATTTTTTTTATTTTAGAGTGATAAATAGTAAGACAGAATTTGAGATTATAGCCTATTTAAACGCTTATATTTAAATTTTAAGTAAGGTTTTAATCTCTTATCTGGTCTATAAAATAACGAGCCTTAAATGGCGTATTTGAAAGGAGAATATTTATGTTATTAGATAATAATACAGAAAAAGTTATACATTTAGCCCAAATGGTAGATGATTTAAATGGTATTGATAAAATAAGATTAGCAATCCACATATTTGAAAGTTTAGGTTTTACTACTAATTATGATATTCAAAGAATCTTAAAATTATTAAAAGAACTATTAGAAATAATTGAACCTAATTCAAAAAATAAAATAATCAATTTTTCTAAATATAAAAATCTATTATCTATATCAGCAAAATATATGGAATTATCAATTGAAGAAAAGCAAAAATTTTCGGTTGAATTGTTATTTAATATTTTTCAATATGATTTTAAAAATGAAGAAATCAATACTATAATTAATCAAGAATTAAATGTATATTAATATTATTACTCTTTAAATTCATTATAAAAGTGAGAACATGTTATATTAGCATACTCTCACTTTTTTGCTATCTTAAAAATGAATCCATTGATATTTTATGATTTTTACATATTGTATATAAAGTTAGAGTATTTATTAGATTAATGCCTAGTTCATAATTACTATATGTAGTTTGAGATATACCACATTCATCTGCAATTTGTTGTTGTGTTAAATTAAGTTTTTTTCTAATAATTTTTAATTTACTACCTATTTTCTTTTTATCTAATTTAATCTGTGTATTGTATTGTTTATTTTTTCTATCAAATCCCACAATAAAATCTAATGAATAATTATATAAATTACAAAATCTAACTAATTTTGTTAAAGGAATATTATCCTTACCAGTTTCCCAACCTGAAACAGTTGTTTCATGAACACCAAAAACATATCCAAGTTCTTTTTGTGTCATTTCTAAATTTTCTCTAGCTTCTTTCAAATTATTATTAAACATATAACTATCACCTAATAATAATTTTCCCATTAAAAAAACTTTTATCACTAAAACTAGGGGCTATATGGTATAATGATATATAGGAGGTACAGTTAAATGAGCACTAAAAAGAATGATAATACAGAACTAGCAGTATCTTTATTAAAATTTACTACATATTATTTTATCGAAAATTCTAATTTAAATTTAAAATTAATAGAGAAAAGAATACAATTCTATCAAACTTTAATAAATGATTTAAAAGATGATAAACCATTATTTTTTCAAAAGAAAAAGCTTATTGACTATAATAATAAACTAGAAGAATATAATAAAAAGATTAATGATTTATATATTGAATTTAATGAAGAAATAATGTTGTTAGAAAAATTAAATGAATATATTTAAAATACATGTATGATTAATAAAAAAACGATAATCTGTGATATAATATGTTTGACATCAAATAGTCTTTTGTTGAGGAGTTAAAATATGAGAATAGGTGCATTTGATATATATGTTATTATAATAAATATTATGGGTTTTATTCTTTATTGCATAAATATGTTGTTATATAGATTTACTCGTAATGGACAAGTTGACACATTGCTTACAATAACATCATTTATGGGAGGTTCACTAGGAATAATAATAGCAATATTATTATTTGATAGGGAAAATGTTAAAGATAATATGATGTCTAGAGTTTTTGTTATTTGTATGTTTGTTATTCAATTAGTTTTATTTATAATGATTAAAGGTAATTTTGGGAAAAATTTTACATTAGCAATTTGGGAATTCTTTGGAAAATACAAAATATTACTCATATATCTATTAATAATAAATATTGTTACTCTTATAGTATTTGCATTAGACAAAATGAATGCAATATCAAAAAAATGGCGATATAAAATAGTAACTCTATTAGGATTGTGTTTTATAGGTGGATCTTTAGGTGGTTTACTTGCAATGTATGTATTTAGACATAAAACACAACAAGATTATTTTACTATAGGCGTACCATTAATAATAATAACTCAAATAATTGTACTGATATTTTTAACAAATGTTTTTTGAAAGGAGGAAATTGTATGTCTGTTGAATTAATTGAATGGGTATGTGACAAATGTTATAGTGTAATGACAGCAAAGAAAGTTGGAAAAAATAAATGGGAAATATCATGTCCAGAGTGTGGCGAAACATGGTATGCCGATAACAATGGCGATTATATTAATGAATAAATTTATTAATAACGCAAATAAAAAAAATATATAAAATACTTACAAAGGAAAGTATTAATTCTGTAAAAACGGAGGTGAACTAATGGGATGGTTTGCAGATAAATACGGCAAGAATACTCGACCTAAAATGTCAATAGATACTTATGACACACTATTAACTAAATTTGGTGAAAAAGCAGCTAATGAAACACTTTGCGATGTGCAAGATGGAAAAATTAAAGAATCTACTTTAATTAAATATCTTGGAGAAGATAAAGGTAAAAAAAAGAAACCTAAAAAATAGCAAAAGTAAACAAGTTTACTTTTAAGTGATATAATCGAAGTAAGGAGAAAAATTATGAAAAAGAAAATCTTAAATGTATTTATTTTATTTTTAGCTGTTCTATGTTTGACAGCATGTGGTAAAGATAGTAATGGAGAGAAAAACTCATTATTTAGCAAAGCATTAAAGGCAAGTGATTTGTCTATTGAAGACTTTAGTATTGAAACAGGAATATCAAAAAAATATGGTGAAGATTATTATTATGCAACATTTACTAATAATTCTAAATATCCTGTTGTAGCATTTCAAATTGATTATGAACCTAAAGATAGTGTTACAGAATCTGAACTTAGTGTTTTTGATAATTTTATGAAGGAACATTATGATTGGATAGAAAGTGACGATCTAACTGGTGTAATTTTAAGAGCAAGTGGAGAAAAATTAGTAGAAAAAGAAAACTCAATTGAAAAAGCAGTAATAAATATTGGGTATGAAAAATATTCGTGGTACAATACACCAAGCAAAGAACAATTTGAATTAATGGAACCAAAAGAATTACAAATTGGTGTAATAGGAGAAAACGATGTATTATATATTGCATATTATGACTACAATGAAAAAAAGTGGTTGATAGATGAAGAATCAAATCAACTTAACGAATGGCCAAAAACAGAAATTGCAAAAAAGGTAATAAAACCAGAATGTAAATATACATTATTAGATTCAGATATAGATGATGAGGAAGAAATAGATTTTGACTGCTATGGAGTAACTAAAGAAAAATTTAAAGTGTATGTCAAAACACTTCAAGATGCAGGTTATGAAGTTAAAGATATAGAAGAATCTTATAGTTCTTATTATGACAGCATTGAAACAAGCGATGGTTATGAACTAACCCTAGATTGTGATTATGAAGAAGAAATATTAAGTATAGATTTATCTAAAAAATAAACTATTAAAATCATACTTTGGTCTGCTTTTTTGAAGAAATTTTGAATATAGAATTAATAATAATAAAAAAGATTCAAAAGAAATTTTATGACTGATGTATTTTTATAGAAAACTTATTTGAAATCCAAATAAGTAACACACTACCAAGTCGGCTTTTAGCCAACTAGGAATAGTGTGCAAAGGGATACCCTTTTGAAACCCAATAAGCAACATATCACAAACTTTCGTAAGTGAATGTTGCCTTTTTTATTTTGTCTTACGACTTCATAAAAAAGAAAGAATACTATCGCCACTTTCACGAGTAAACTCGCAAAACGTGCCCCGTATTCTTTAAATAAAAATAACCTAATACCTAATCTAATGAAAAGGTAAAAGGTTATTTTTTATTTGAATTATTTATTATTTTTTAATAAATTTGCAGTATCTTTTTTAGCATTCCATACAGATAGATACATAAATAATTCAAATTCTATTGTCATAATAAATGTACCTATTATGACAAAATTATTTTTCATAACATCATGATTAAATGTATCAAAGAATACAACTAAACATAATAATGTTCCAAAAAATACAACCAATAATGTTGTGCTATCATCAAAACTTCTTTTAATAGTTTTAGATTTATTCTTATCTAAATCTAGTCCTAATTTGCTCCAATCATTTAACTCTAATATAAGACCAACTGTTAGAAGTGCAGTTGAAACCCAAAACATATTTTTAAAATAATCATTTGCAATTATTTGTGATAATCCAAAACTTACTACAAAGAATATTGATAATAATATTACTGCTATTTTTAATATTTTACTATTTCGCATTTTTATTTCTCTCCTTTACTTTTAAACTTTGAATTAAATTAATAATTTCATTTTGTGTATTTATTTGATATTTTGTATCTTCAATAGTATTTTGTAATAACTCTCTTTCACTTTCTATTATGCTTTTATCATTTAATTTTTCTTCACAAGATAAAACTAATTTTTCAAGATTTTGTTTATTTCCTAAAACATTAACTTCTGCCTCATTAAGTTCTTCTCCTTTTAGTTTTGAATAATAATCTTTTATAAAAGGATTTAATGGACTTACTTCAATACCTAATCCAATCATATACATTAGATCACTATAATTAACATCTAATACATTACTTATTTTGCGAAGTATTTTAGGACTAGGTTCTTTTCTAACTCCTGATTCTATTTTAGAAAGTTCTGAGTTATTAATATTTGCTAATTTTGCAAGTTGTCTTTGCGAAAGATTAGCTTTTTCTCTTGCCTCGGTAATTACTTCACCGATATTTTTTTCTAGCATAGAAATTCACCTCACATCATAATAATACACCTATTGGGTAAAAATGTCAACAATATTTCAAAAAATGGGTAAAAAGATATTGACAAGCTAGTAATTAGCATGATATATTATAGATGTTTCCAAATGAACCCACTTTTAAATTAAATGGGTAAGTTAGAAAAAGAAAGGAGGAAATCAAATGTATGAGTAAAGAAAAACAACTAGAGTTAATTGACCCAAGAGTATGGAAAGATAAAAATATCAAGTTTGAAACAAAACTGATATACAAACTACTCTGTGCTGAACAATCAGGAAGATGTGATTATACAAGTATAAGCATTGGGAAAGTTCAAAAAACATTAAGTATAACAAATGTTGGATTTAAAAAGAATCTTAAAATATTAGAAGATAATAATTATATAAGATTTAATGAATACAGCAACGGATTATACACATACGAATTTTGTTAGAAAGGATTGAATCGCTAACAAATAAAGGTTCAGTAAATGTTCGTAGATTTATATTAGAACCTATCTTATAGAAATATAAGATAAACGAGTTTGAAGTAAAACATATTTCAAAGAACAAACAAAAATAGATTGAAATATTTTATATATGTTTTACTTCAAGCATTTAGTGAGTATTATCTCACGTGGGAGTTTTATTGTCATTATTAGTATGGCTTGTAAATAGATTACAAGTTTTTTTATTGTCTAAATTTAAAGAAAGGAGATTGATATTATGAGTAATGATATTACTAATTTAAAATATGTAGAAGTACCAGTAATAGTTTTATTAGATGAAGATTTATCTACTACTACAAAATTATTAATGGGTTTAATAACTACTCTATCTATGCAAGAGGGATTTTGTTATGCAAGTAATAAGTATTTAAGTAATCTTATGAAAGTATCCAAAAGAACAATCACTAGTTGTATTTCTTCGTTAAGAAAAAAGAAATATATTAAAGTTGAATGTGAACCTAATATTAGAAGAATATATTTAGCAAATATTTTCTAGAGTTTATAGCAAGATATTTCTATTAAGTATAGCAAGTATCTTCTAACAAAATAAATAATATAATAAATAATATTAATAGATAATATAAGTTTAAATTTATTTAAATAATTTAAATCTTAAAATAATTAAAAAGAAAGGAAGTAATAAAATTGGAAATTGATTTAAATGAAATAATAATATCTGGAACTATTAATAATGTAACAGATAATAATAATGATTATATTAAATTTGGGTTAACTACCCTTAAATATGATAAAAGAAAAGTATATGCTAGTTTTAATATTAACCGAAATCTTTATGAAATATATAAAGATTTTTTTGTTAAAGGAACAAAAGTGTTTATAAAAGGTTATCTAAATTCTTATATTACTGATAATAAAATACAAAGTTTTGTTACAGTAACAGATATTTCAGATATTCAAAATGAAATAATAAGTGGCAAAAAAGGACCTCATATAAGATATGATCCAGATGGTGTAGAAGTTTGGGATGGAAAAAGATGTGAATCCAATATTCTTGAAGAAGATGACCCTGAGTATTTAAAAATGGTAGAAATGTTAAAGGAGTTTGAATAATAATTTTTAGTTATCATAAAAATTATTAGAGGTGTGAAAGTGATAATTGTTAATAACTATGATAAAGATGGGAAAAAAATAGATCCAAGTGAAATTAAAATAACAGACTTGGTTATATATGAAATTGTTAAAAAATATGCTCATATATAATAAAAGAGATGTAATAGATTCTATTTATGTGGTAAAATGTAATTGGAATCTTATAATCCTGTCTTAAAAAAGGAGGTAACAATATAAAAGCAGGATTATACGCAAGAGTTTCTACTGACAGTCAACTTGAGGGATATTCAATAGATGCCCAAAAAGAATTTTTGATAAGTTATGCAAAAAGCAAAGACTATACTGAATTTGAATACTATATAGATGGTGGATATTCTGGAAAAGATTTAAATAGACCTGCAATCCAAAGACTTATAGAAGATTGCAAAAATCATAAAATTGATGCAGTGTTTGTATTTAAATTAGATAGAATTTCAAGAAGTCAAAGAGACACTTTATATTTAATTGAAGAAGTATTTAATAAATATGATGTAAGTTTTATTTCAATGAGAGAAAACTTTGATACATCATCTCCATTTGGGAAAGCAATGATTGGTGTATTATCAGTATTTGCACAATTAGAAAGAGAAACTATATTAGAAAGAACTCGTATAGGGCTTAAAAAACGTGCAGAAGCAGGACTTTGGCGAGGAGGAGGTAAAATACCTTTTCCTTATAGATATGACCGAAATACAGGTACATTAGTACCAATACCAGAGCAAGTAGAATTGCTTCATAAAATGATTTCATTATATATTAGTGGAAAAAGTTTTAATGCTATTGGAGATATTGTTGGTATGGATGAATCACTTGTTGAAACAAGAATTTTATCTATTACAAATACTGGTAAAGTACCATATAGAGATGAAGTGTTTGATGGACAACATGAAGCAGTAGTATCTGATGAACTATATGAAGAAATTTTAAGAGTAAATAAAGTAAGAAGTCGTGAAAAATATGAAAGACATTATTTATTATCTGGTAAAGTTTATTGTGGACATTGTGGAGCAAAGTATAGGTATCAAAAATGGGGTAAAAGATTAATTATGTATTGTTATTCACAACAAAAAAGTAAACCCAAATATATAAAAGACCCTAATTGCAAAAACAAAAGATGGGACACTTTTGAAGTTGAAGATGCTGTATTAGAAGAATTATTTAAAATGAGTTTAGATATAGATTTATTTAAAAAGACTTTTAATATAGCAAGTGTTAATGTTAAAAACGAGTTAAAAGCAAGGCTAGAAGAAATAAAAAAACAAATTAATAATCTATTAAATTTTATAGCAAGTGGTATTGCAGTAGATGAAACTAATAAAAAAATAACTGAATTAGAAAAAGAAAAAGAACAAATAGAAGAAAAACTATTATCATCAGACAAAAAAGAAAAAGATAACAAAGTATCTTTAAATATGATAACTAATTTAAAAGCAACTTGGTTTGATATGGATTTTGATGAACAAAGAAGAATTATTGAACATTTAATTGATAAAGTTGTAGTTAACGATAACGAAATCAATATTTACTACAATATTTATTAGATAATAAAATTTTCTCCCACTGGGGGTAATAGTCCGATTAGACTCATTGAAATATTTATTTTTAAGGCACTAATTAACGTTGGGATGTTACTTGGAAATATTGCTTTTATAAAGATTTGACGTTTATTCGCACCAAAAGATTTTAGCAGTGTAATGTAACTTTGATTGGTTTGTGCAAATCCTTGATAAATAGTAAGTATGGTTACAAATGTACTGATTAATAGAGCCATAAAAATAATAGAGTTCGCACTTGCTCCTACCCAGATAATAATTAATGGTCCTAGGGCAACTTTTGGTAGAGAATTTAGTACTGTTATATAAGGATCGATTACTTTAGCAATAATTTTATTACTCCAAAGAATGATTGCTACTACAAAGCCTATTATGGTTGCAACAGAAAAACTTATTAGTACTTCATATAGCGTTACTCCTATATGAGTAAATAAGGTTTTATCTTGAAATAATTGATATGTAGTTTCTATTACTTCTGTTGGTGATGAAGATAAAAAGGTATTAATTAGTTCTAATCTAGATAGTAATTCCCAGGCTACTAAAAAGCAGATAATTATTAATAATCTAAAGAAAAAGATAATTCTTTTTTCTGTTTTTTGCTTTTTTAAATATTTAATGTGTTCTTCACTATATGTGGACATCTAAATCCCTCCATATTTCATCATAGTAACTAGCAAACTCTTTACATTTTCTATTGTGAATTGGAGTTGACTTATTTTGCATATTAATTTCATATACTTTTTTTACTGTTGCTGGACGTTTAGATAAGACAATAATTCTATCTGACATACTGATTGCTTCGGCAATAAGTCTAATTAGTATGACTATTGAAAGTCTTATTATATAAGGGTTTCATTAAAATAATAGTTGTTAATTGTGGTTAGATTTGTCAAAAAATATCTTATAGTAGTGTTATATGTCTAAAGCTAATTATATCGTTTAATGGGCGATTAATTGGCTTATTTTTTGTGCTTATATAAATATAAAACGTCTAATAAAATTAATTTGTTATTATTTGGTAATTATATCTTCCATTATCAAAAATAAAGTGTTTACATAGTACCCACTTAGGTTGGGAGGTGAAAAAATGGCTTGTATAAAAAGGATAAAGGCATTACTTATATGTCCTAATGAGTTACCAAAAATAGTAGAAATACCTAATACTTTAAAATCATTTCAAACACAAGTAAATGGTAAAATAGCAGTATCTTATTTACTTAAAGATAATGATGTATGTTTAATTTGTAATGATGAGGGAAAGTTTAACTTATCTAAACCTAATAGAAGTATTGGTAATGATATTATTTATGATAACTTTTTAATTGTAGGAGATGATTATGTTAAAGGTGACTTTAAATCACTAACTAAAGAACAAATACTAAAATATCAAAAACTCTTTGATAAAGATAGTATTACAAGAACTCAAAGTAAAATCAATGCTAGAAAACTAGTAAATGCTATATTTAGTAGAAGATAATGGAAAGATGAGGTAAATATGGAAAATAAACAAAATAGTAAAAAGAATAAAAGGAAAGATAAAAAGTCTAAAGAAAAGAAGAAAGTATCATCAGTTGATCTATTGGAGAAACGAGTTATCTACTTAACTGGAGAAATTGATGAAAGATTATCTAAAGAAGTAATTGATAAACTTATGAAGCTTGATATGTGTAATCATAAGGATATAACATTATATATAAACTCTCCTGGTGGTGAAGTACGAGAAGGACTTGCTATTTATGATGTTATGAATATGATTAAAAGTGATATAAAAACAATTTGTATAGGTAGATGTGCAAGTATGGCAAGCATCCTTTTAATTAATGGAACTAAGGGAAAAAGATATATACTACCAAATGCAGAAATAATGATACACGAAGTATCATCTATGTGTTTTGGAAAACTTGGAGAAATGCAAGATAAAGTTAAGCACACAGAAAGACTCAATAATAAACTTTATAGAATTATTTCCAAAAATACTAAACAGTCATTTCAGGAAGTAAAGAAAATGACTCATAAAAAAGATAATTGGATGAATGCTTATGAAGCTATAAAATATGGCTTTGTTGATAGTATTTTAAAATAAGTAGAAAGTGAGTTGTAATATGAGAAGTTCATTAGATAATATTATAAAAATGATAGAGAACTATTTTAAAGACGAAGTATGGCAAAGCAGCCCTCCTCTTAAAGAACACGATTTCCAATTAATTATATTAACTTTTAAAATTATTAATCTCCGAGATACTGTAGAAAGAATAAATGATATAAATGCTACTATTAATGAATTACTTATGTATATGATAGTTACTTTTAAAATCCCCTCTTTAAAAGAAGATGATAATATAATTTGGTTACAAGATAGTAAAGCAACTAGAAAGCTTATCATTAAAGTATATAAAGAACTATCTAAATTACTAAAGTAATATTAAATTGCACCAAATTGTTCTATATTGGTTGTTATATGTTTACTTAAAAGAAAATCGTTTACACGTTGTTTAAAAGTGTAATATCTCATCTAAACCCATAGGCGACATACTTTTCAATAATTATTTGCAATAATAAAGATTAGAAAAGTGGTGATAAATCTATGAGAAGTTATGACAAGCATACTTTATCTATTTTAGTTCGTAAAAATATAAGAAAGTATCGTAAGATGAGAAATTACACATTACAAGAATTAGCAGATAAAACAGATTTTACCCATCAATACGTACGGGATCTCGAGTGTCCTTCGGTAGATAAAACACCAACATTAGAAGCTTTAGGTAGATTTGCAACAGCTTTAGAAATTGATATAAGACAATTATTTGATGATATTAATGAAGACAGCAAGTAGTTGTCTTTTTTATTTTTTGTAAAAGATTATATAAATGTCGCCTGGCAGTTGTAAAAATATCTTCTATGTGTTAATCTATTATTATAGAGAGGTGATTTTATAAGTGTATGAAAAAAAACGTTCAAGAGGATTTTAACGGTGAAGTAACAGAAGCTGATGAAGCAAAGAAAAAGGTTAGCGAAAATGATAATCAAAAGGAAGTAACAGTTATTAGCAGTGAGAGAGAAAGTTCAAGTTCTGGTACAATAATGATTTTTATTGGAGTATTTCTTTTGGTAGTAGGTTTTGGCGTTATTTTTAATGTTGTATCTATATATGATAACTTTCCATTTTTATCTAATTTCTACCCTATTATTGCAACGATATGTCCAATTTTAGGATCTACTTTGCTGGGATTGGGAATTAATTTAAATAAAGCTCATAATCTTAGCGAAATAATGAAAGATATAGAACTTGTTGGAAAAAAAATAAACGAAATAGAAAGTTTAATCGGTGAACATACATCAATAGACATTACAAGTAATGGGCAAAGACTTTATCGTTGGGAAGATTATTTAGAATTATTATGTGATAAAGATAACGTGTGTTTAGAAGTTTTAAAGAACAGTATAATAGAGCAAAAAAATAATCAAGAGAAATAAGGGAGGTATAATTAATATGATTTTAAAAATAAAAGCTGATGTACAACCATTAGAGGCTTATAATATTTTTATTGATGAGGAAAAGATTACTAAAGTAAGAGGAAACAAGATAACGACATTAAAAGTATCTGATGATGACCATGAGGTTCAATTAAAGAGTATGAATGGAAAATCAGAAATAATAAAAATATCTAAAGTTAAAAACAAAGACGATATTGTGACCTTAAGTTTTACTACCGATTGGAGTAAGACTTTAAAGGAAGGATATTTCCAACAAATATGAGGAGTGAAATAATATGAAAAGTAAATCAAACTTAAATAATAATTGTAAAAAAATAACAACCATTAAAATATTTGGTATCTTTGTACCTCTATTACTATTCATTATTACAGGATGTTCTAGCAATACAACTATACCATCGGATTTTTACGGAGTATATTGCACATCAGATCATCTTTCAACTGAAAATTGTTTTAAGTTTGAAGATGATTTTAGCTATTGTTTTTATCAATGTTCAGCTATGTCTTTATATAATGATTATTCATTACAAGCATTAAATTCTTGTATAGATAGAATTGAAAGTGGAGATAAATCGGGGTCTTGTGGGGATTATAGTTATTCAGATGACGTTATAACTTTATCTAATGGTAAATCATACAATATTAATTATGATAACCCTTCTGGTGATGTAAGATCTATTTCTAATAGTTCTACAGTTTATTATAAAAAATAATTTTATAGAATGGAGTAAAAAATGAGTCAAAGAAATAAAAAAATAATATATATCATACTTGCTATTATAATCGTTGTGGGTATACTTGCTATTAACATTCTTATACCTGCACCTAATCCTACAAATAGCAATAATGATGTTAATGATACAACAGACGAAAATGATACAAATCAAGAGGAAACTAAAGATATTTTATACAAATATAATATTAATGATTTTGACTATAGTAATTTGGATACAAAAATATTTTCAATAACTGTAACTACTACAAATGGTGGTAAAGGTCAAGCTTTAATAAATTTGTATTCTAAAGATAACAGTTGTTACTATCAAATATCCATAAATGATGACAGAGGTGCTAGTGTATCTAATTCAACAAATTGTTCTTATAATATTAGTGATAACTCATTAACTATAACAGCAGATTTTCAAAATATTTATAATCCATCACAATATTATTCAAGTATGGGTTATACTTCTAATACATCATATGAATATGGTAAAATCACTACAGCTGAAATAGAAGAAAATTGGAAAGGCATAATAATAGATACACAGACTTATAGAAATGCTGCCTATAGGTGTGCACTACAAAGAGGTTTAGAAAAAATTTTGTTTGATCCTAAAAGTAAAAATGTCTACCAATTAAATGGAAATGATATATGTCATACAGATGGAGTTAGCGAAGATTTGGCTATAGATGTATCAGATTATAGAATTGTAGATAAGACAAAAACTAATGAATAGCTTTAATTAATTATTAGCAGTGCAAAACGAGTTTAATCAGCTCGTTTTTTGTTGGTGGTGCATTGTTTAACTAATTAACGAACGGTTACACGTTGTAATTTTGTATTTTTTTCTAACATATCTTGTAATTAATTTAATTTTTGGTAACATCTACTCTACCGTAAAAGGTAATTTGAAAGGAGGTATATAAATGCTTAATATGCTTATAATAGTAGGAAGATACAAAGGATTAATTGAAGAAGATAATCAAGTAATATTAAAAATAGAAATACCAAAAAATGAAAAAAATAAAGACGGTATATATGAAATAGACAGACTAAAGTTTATTGTATCAGAAGAAAAAGCAAAACTAATATCTGAGCATTGTGAACTTGGTTCTATACTTGGAATAAAAGGACAATTAAGTTCTATAGACGATGAAATGATTGCATTTGCTAATAAAATTACATTTCTTAGTTCTAAAGAAATAAGTAAATAATTCTAAATATATAATATTACATAAGAAACACAGAAAAACTGTGTTTTCTTTTTGTAAAGAACTTGCACTATTATTGATTATGTGGTCACATATTAGTTGCAACGAAATCATTTGTTTTCGTTTAATTAATTAACCATTGAATTATAGGAGAAAACTTTAAGATTATATTGTATTTTCTCTGTATTAGTTGCAGCGAAATGTATAAGAGGATTTCGTTTCATAAAGAGAAAGGAGTTAGCTATGACTATATGGGGTTATGCTCGTTGTAGCACTAATGAGTTAAAACAAAATATTGACTCACAGATTAGAGAATTAAAAGAATTAGGATGTAAGGATGAAACTATCTATATTGAATGGGAAAGTGGGATCAAAGAAGATAGAAAAGAGTTAGATAAGTTGTTTAATGCAATACAAGATTATGACACTATTGTAGTAGTTAGTCTTGATAGACTTAGTAGGTCACTTTTGCATTTCTGCAAACTGATTAATATTATAGAACAAAGACATTTAAAACTTATTGTTGGAAAATCATTTGTAGTTGACTGTACTAATAAGAAAATGGATATAATGACAGAAACTTTACTCAAAGTTATTTCAATTTTTAATGAACTTGAAAGAAATATGATATGCTCTAGGGTACAACGTGGCGTTAACAATGCTAGAGCAAAGGGGGTTAAGTTAGGACGACCAAAAACTACATATGATGATATACCTACTATATTCTTTCATTTTTTACCAATGTATAATAATAAAACAATAAACTTAACTCAATTTTCAGATGTTACTCACCTATCTATACCAACTATTTATAAATATTGTGAAATTGTAAAAAACAAAAGAGTTTAATAAACAATAAGTATATGCTATAATAAAGCCGTGATGATTATGTTAAAGTTATTAAAAGAAATGCAAAAAAATGAAATATTTAAATTAATCCCCTCTGACATTGATTTAGACAGAGCTTATACAGAGCAAGATGTAAAGATACATCTTCAAGAAATACAAGACTATATTAAGAGATTAGATATGGAATTAACATTGAAGTATAATGTCCCTATTGCTAACTATTTAAGTGATTTTTATGATAAGTTTCATTATGAATTGTTTGATATAGCATTTACTAGAGAAGAAATAGAAAAAGGTACTGTTTATCAAAAACAAATAACATTTGGTAGTGCTGGAATAGGTAGATTAGGTTTAAGTAGCGATGAAAGTATCAAGTTTCAATTAGATGAAAGAAAATTACTAAAACTTGCTAACCACTATTATATTAAGTTAAAAGAAAATCCAAGATATGATAATAAATACTTTTATATTCCATTTGAACACTTAAAAACTATTTTTACTACTGATAATAATAAAATCTTAAAAGATAGTGTTGTAGATTTATGCAAACGAATAAGTGCTAAACAAGTTTATTGGGCTTTGAACGATACTAAGTACAAGAAGTTAAAAAGAGAAAAATTAGATATTGGTAAGAATATTCCACTACTCGATTTAACTATTATATATCTACCAAGGGAACATCAAAAAGGTATTAATGGAACCAGTTATGCAATAAAAGGAATATTATGCAAGGTTACTAACTTTATGAAAATGAGATATGAAATCAAACAAATAGCTAATTTCTTTCCTGTTTCTTGTTTAAAACGTAATTATTTAGAGTTTGTTATAGCTGAAAAAATTATCTATCAATTAAACATTTTAAATACAAACAATATTAGAAATGAAAAGATAATAACAAATCACAAACGATTAAGCGTTAATGCAAGAAAAACTGTTGAGCAAAGAATAAAAAGTTCTTATGAAAAAAGTTTGGGTGATCTAGCAAATGAAATATATGTTTATAAGAACAATGAACAACAGTCTAGCAACTATCTTTATGAAATACTAAATAAATCTAATTCTAAAAGACAAATACTAGAATTTTTAACAGCGGTAAGGAATGTATTAGAAACAATTAGTAATAGTCCTAATTCTCCTTATGGAACATCATTTATTATTAGAAATAAAATAATTATGTTTGATGATGATAATGCTAATGTTAAAACGATAGAAGATATTTACCAAGAGGTACTTAAAATAGTAGATAAGTTTGAAACTAGAGGAAGATTTAAAAGCATATTACGAGATGGAGAATTAAAATTAAGAGTTAATATAGTAGTTTAAAACGAAATGTAACATAATGTTCTAATTATAGAATATTATGTTTTTTTTATGTAAAAATATGTTTTTAGAATATTTTAAAGTCCAAGTACAACTTGGATTTTTTTACTTATATATTTATATATACAACTTCCAAATAGAAGTTCGAAAACTATCAGTTTTCTCTCTCATTATTAGTGTCAGATGAAGTTCTATTTGGAAGTTGTTACTGACCTTGTAGAAGGACATCTGGCGCCGAATTTTTTTGGAGAGGAGGTGCGAAGATGTATCTAAATAAAAAGACTTCTGAACCTGAACTAGAAATATGTGACCGAGATTATAATCCTACTGTTAGGAAGAATGTTCAAAAACAGCAAGTGTTGCTAGAATATTGCAGTTCATTACAAAATGAGAAGTCTAAAGCAGAAGTAATTCCCACTAATATTTCTGAACTGGATAAAATACTTGGTGGTGGTTTACGACCAGGAATATTTGTTTTCGGGGCTAATCCAGGTTTGGGAAAAACCAGTTTAATGCTACATCTTATGATAGAACTAGCATTACAAGAACAATATACCTTGCTTTTCAACCTAGAAATGTCTGTACAACAAGTTCAAACTAGGTTATTATCTAACTTTTCATATAGAAAAAGTTTAATAGATAATAGTAAACATAAGTTTAGTATTAATGAATTATCATCTTTAAAAGATATTCTAAACTTTAAAGATGACTATAACGAACTTGTTCATGCTTATGCTGATGAAATTGATAAATACATCAATATAATTAGCAAAAGCGAAGATTTACATATGGAAGGTGTATATGGCAATAATTCTTCTAGCTATGTAGAGAGAATTGAAAGTGCATTAATTAATTATTATAACTATTATAAAATTAAGCCGGTTATAATAGTTGATTTTCTACAACTATTAGAAACTGAAATACCAGAAGAAGATAATGGTAAAGTCTATGATAAGAGATTAGAAACAAATCTTATCATAGATAAATTAAAAAAATATAGCAATGTCTATCAAGCTACTATTATCTTAATCAGTTCTCTATCAAGAAATTCTTATACAAAAACAGAAGATGAGGATGATGACTTTGTATATGATTTATCAATCTTTAAAGAATCTGGACATATTGAATATACAGGTGATTTTCTTGCCCTACTTACTCAAGGTAAATCCAAAGTAAGCTTTACAGGTGAAGAACCTAAAATTATTAACATCAATGTGTTAAAAACAAGATATAGTCAGTACGCTGGCGAAAGAACATCTTTAGTATTTTTACCAGAATATTCTTATTTCGAAATACCTGATAACAACTAAAGCGGATGATTATGTGGGTTGTATTAATACTTGACCTGTGGTAATCAGTAGTTAGCATTAAGTGTTATCAATAAACTAAATAGCATATATTAAAAAGGAGGAATATTATATGAACGAGAAAAAAATTGCTCTATCAAAAGATATTCAAGTAAAGATGATAGAATTCTTTATGAGAACATCTATTCCCAGAATGACAAGTAAATAATATAAGTTGGTGATATTTTGAAAGATAATAATCCAACAAGAGCAGCATTATATATAAGAGTATCCACTGAACGACAAGTACAGGAAGGATACTCCATCTCTGCTCAAAAAACAAACTTAACTAAATTTGCAAATGATCAAGGATGGTCAATCTGTGGAGTATATGCCGATAAAGGTATTTCTGGAAAGAATATCGAAGATAGACCAAATGTAAAAAGACTAATTAAAGATATTAAAGACAAGAAAATAGATGTAGTTGTTTTATACAAGTTCGATAGATTAACTCGTGATATGTCCGATACAGAAGATATTATAAAGCTTATTCAACAATATGAAATAGGCGTATATACTATATCAGGCGGAACAGTAGATGTGACGACAGCATCAGGACGATTTATGGTAAGAATGAATGGTGCTATCGCTCAATTAGAAAGAGAACAAACTATTGAACGTGTAAAAATGGGTTTTATAGAAAAAGTACGTCAAGGAAAATCGTTGTGTGGCAATACTGCTTCTTATGGTTACGATAGACCTAAACATCAAGAAATACAATCTATTAATAAAAAAGAAGCAAAAGTTGTTAAAAGAGTATTTAAAATGTACACACTTGAAAATAAGACATTTACTGAAATAGCAAATATTCTTAATGCTGAAGGAATACCCACTAAGTTAAAAGGTAGAGTTAGAAAGAAACCAAATAGTGATGAAGTCTATACAATTAACTCTGTATGGCAACCTAAGACAATTAGACTAATGTTATCTAATATAACCTATATAGGTGGTGTACGATACGGCATTAATAAAGAAAATGGCTTTGAAGTATTAAATGGCTTACACGAGCCAATCATATCACAAGACTTATGGGATAAAACACAAGAAAAACTAGGTAAAATTAAGAAGATACATAGAACTAATCATCCCAAAGATGATGTGTATTATTGTGGTATTCTAGTATGTGGTTATTGTGGTCGAAAATTAACTACTCAAAGAACAGTTAAAACCCATAAAGATGGCTCAACTATAACCCATTTTGGTTATCGTTGCCTGTATCGTGAAAGAGGTCAATGCATAGCATTAGGAATGAGTCACAAAAAGGTAGAAGAAGCTTTTTTGACATATATAGACAGCATAGAAGACTTATCTGAAATAGATAATGTTAATCCTGAATTAGAGAAAGATGAAACATTGGAAGATATTAATGATTTAAAGAAAAGAATATCACAAATTGAAAGTAAAAAGAAAGAAATAATGAATCTTTTTATGGAAGATGAGATTGCCTATAATGATATGAAATATATGACCAGTGAATTAGACAAAAAATTAGCAATACTAAAAGATGAATTAACTCAACTGGAAAAGAAATATCAGCCAGTTAAGCAATTAGATAAGAGTAAAATTGCTAAAACAATAAAAGAGCATTGGCAATTCTTAACTAATAGAGAACGCCTAGAATTTCTTAATCAATTTGTGAAAGAGATTGATATCATTAATAGAGATAAAGATAAAGTCAATGGAAAAGCTGAAATAATAGAAGTTAAATGGTACGATGAATAGGAAGCTTAATAACTTCCTATTTTTTATAGTATTTGATATAATGAAAACATCTTATAAAGTAAGAGGTGTTAATAGTCATACTAATTAGACTTATTGCTTCGGCGATATCATGAGTTACCATAATAGCTGTTTTTCCTTCTTTTTTGATAATTTTATATATGTCATCACTAATTGCTAGTCTTGATTGATAATCTAGGGCTGACATTGCTTCATCTAGCAATAAAATATCTGGTTTCGTTGCTAGTGTTCTAATTAGGGCTACTCTTTGACGCATTCCACCTGATAGTCTTGATGGATAAGAATCTATAAACTCTTCTAGGCCATAGGTTTTTAATAAATTGATTACGTATTCTTTGTTTTCTTTTGTTAACTGATTTGTTATTTCTAATCCTAGTAGACAATTTTCTAGAACCGTTCTCCATTCGAATAAGGAATCATTTTGTAACATATAACCGATTGTATAGTCTTTGGAAAAATTAATTTCTCCATTTGATTTTTCTTCTAAACCAGCAAGAATGGAAAGTATTGTTGACTTTCCACATCCGCTTGGTCCGACAATCGAGATAAACTCCTTTTCTTTTACATCAAATGAGACAGATTCTAGGGCTTTAATTTCTCCATCCCTGGTATGAAATGATTTCTCTAAATTAGTAATTGTTAATATTTTATCCACGATACATTAATTTATCATATGGAACTTTTTTATCAATTGCTCCATTATCAATCATAATATCTTGTAAATGATTGAAAGAATCTTCCGAAAAATCCGTTGTTTTTGGCCATGCATCTATATCACGATATCTTTTTACGACTTTTGCAATATCTTCTAGAGAGGTATCTGGAAATTGATTGATGATTGCTTTTGCTACTTCTTCATCTGTATGATTATGTACATAGTCAATTCCTTTTTGTATGGCTTTGGTGAAGTTATTTATTAATTCTTTATTTTCTTCTATGAAGCTTATTCTTGCTGAATAAGAAGTGTATGGAACTATTCCTCCTAATTCTCCGATACTAGCAACAACATATCCATATCCTTCTTTTTCTATTTCTAAGGCATTTGGTTCAAACAAAGTAACAAAGTCTCCTTGTCCTCCGATAAACGCTCCTCCCATGGCAGCAAAATCTACTGAAGTATCAATTTCAACGTCTTTTTTAGGGTCAATTCCATTTTGTTTTAAGGCATATTCTAGAGTCATTTCAGGCATTCCTCCAGCACGACCTCCTAGCACTGTCTTTCCTTCTAAGTCTTCGAGTTTAAATTCTTTTATTTTTTCACGTGAAACTAAGAAAGAACCATCTTTTTGTGTTAATTGAGCAAAAGTCTTTAAATAATCTTTTTCTCCTCCATTATATACATAGATTGTTCCTTCACTTCCACAGAAACCAATATCTGCATCTCCTGATAGTACTGCTGCTGTTACTTTATCTGCTCCACTTGTTAAAATTAACTCTACATCTATTCCTACTTCTTCAAAATAACCTTGCTCGATTGCAACATATTGTGGTGCATAAAAAATAGAATGAGTTACTTCTGCTAAAGTTATTTTTTGCATTTTTTCTTCCTTTGAATCCCCTTTATTTAAATCAAATAATACTAAGGCAGCAATTATAAATATTAATATACCACCTAGTATAAAAATCACAATTTTCCTTTTCATAATTCTCCTTTCCTATCTAACGTATTATATGTAATTAAAGTTATTCGGTTATTTTTTTTCAGAAAAAAAGAAGAATTATTTCTTCTTAAAGTTTGTATTATTTTATTTCCTTCTTTATTTTATTATGCATTTTATTTATACTTCTTTCATTAATTTTCGTTTCAAGTCATGATTTTAATATCTTTTTCATCTAGTTCATCTTCTATAATACTTCCACAATACTCGCATTTTACTTTACTTCCCTTATTTAGTTCATTTAATGCACCACAATTGGGACAATTTTTTGTTATTTTATCCTTCCTATTTTTTTGCTTTTCTACTGAATAGTAAGTGATAGTTCTATCTACTCTGTTTAAAATAATTCCATTAATTAAATCTTTATCATCTAAGTAGCACAATTCCCTAAATACTTTCTCTTGTAGTTCTTTTTGATTTTTCATTCTGGCTTCTGGAAGTTTAGAGGCTATTTCATCAATTTGAAAATGATTGTTATAAATATATAATTTATATTTTTTTAGAAGTTTTTGATCTTCTTTACTGCATTTATTAATAATACCATTCACTTCATCAATATAGTAATAATCTGCTAGTTTTCTTTTATTTTTTAAATATCTTATTTTTAATATACAGTCTATATAAGTACATTTTGCTTGCCGGGCAATCTTTTTGATGTCTGTCTCCTTATTTTTGACAATAGCTTGATATATTATTTTTAACTTGTTTATAAAGTCTTGTTCTGTAGGGAGTGTACTACCATAAAATTTTGCATATCTTTGATAAGATGGTTCACTGATATTTTTTTCTAATCTTCTATCTCTTATCCATACAAAAATGAAAATTATTGTAAAAATTATTATCGCTATTATTGATGGCCATGGACTCATACTCTTCCCTACTTTCTATTTTTATTATATATTATTTTTCTTTCTTGCAAAAGAAAAAGATGCTTTTTGCATCTATCTTATACTATTTTTTTACTTGGTGTGTTTGGTATTCTTGTTTTGCATTATCTAATGTTACTATATTTTCTACTGTGTTATAGTCTACTATCATTTCGGCAGTTATTGGTTGTAACTCCCCTACTGCATTAACTAGTTTTACTTCCTCTCCTTCTAATATCATGTAATCTTCATTATTATTTTTATGTCTAATTATCCAGCCTTCATTTATTTCTCCTGCTGGTCTTATTTCATAATCTGATGGCATCTCTCCTGCCTCACAATATTGTTCTTTTACCATATTTAGTGCTTCTTGTATCTCATAATTAATTTGATTCGAAATATGATTCTTGTCGTAAATAAAACCTACAATACTAGGAGTTGCAAAAGTATTTTCCGATAGATTTTCATCATTACTTGGAGAAATTCTGTAATCATTTATATTGCTTACAAAATCTTTGAATGTAGAAGTAAATAGACTTAAAAAATTATAATATGATTCACTTCCTGCTTCTTTTGATAATTCAAGTGTCTCTTCTGTATTTCCCCAGAATAAACTTATTATATTATTCATTTCTTTTGTCGTAGGACTTAAAGTATATGATATTGTTCCACTCTCATTTAAGAAAAATAATTTTTCTTGATTATTTTCTAACGTAACGCTTCTTAAAGTGGCTTTATCAATCACTTCGGCTTCCTGATTTCCATTTACAATGTACTCAAGAACTGTTTTAATTTCTTTTTTTATGTCTATTTGTTCAAGATTGCCTTGTATAATTTTTTTGTTATCCTCAGAAGAGTCTTTATATTTTTGTAATAAATCTGCAAATGTATTTATATTCTGAATAGCTTCTACTGAGGATATTGTATTACCTTTTGATGAATCTTCTACTGTTTGTTCTGATAATTTTTCATCTGCTTCTAATAATATATTTGCTGCTTGATTATATATTTCTTTTATACTTATATCTTGTTCTAATTTTTGTTCATATTCTACTTGTGATGTACTATTAGTCATCGTACCTTCTTTACTACTACATCCATTTAAAATGCTTATTACTCCTAACATCATTACAGGAGAATATATTTTCATTTGTTTTAATTTCATTTTCTTACCTTCCTTTATTATTGTTTTACCTTACTGAATCCTTTCTCTACAATAGCGTCTGATAATTCTTCAGTTGCATAATTTAAATCAACATTTCCAACGATTCCGTCTATTTGCCCTTGTTGTGAATATTGATACATAGCAATCGTTTCACTAGGCATTGTTAATACTTCATAGTCTTCTGCTTTGAAATCTTCAAAATCTACTGCAGTATTATAAGTTGCATTTGAAGTTAACCAGCAGTTATAGACTCTGCTAATGTCATTGATAAATTCTTTTCTTTGTGTGTTATCTTCGCTTCCACCATTGCAATAAATTCCTGCGAAATATCCTTCGCTTTCTAATTCTGTCATAGCTGATGCAATAACTTCTTTTATTTGCTGCGAATTATTATCAATTAATGCATTTTGTTCTTTTGTCTCAATATCCATATATACTGGATATTCTAAAGAATAGGTCTTTAGGTTGTCTGCTACAAAACTAGCTTCTGCAATGGCCTCTTCTTCTGTAGTGGCATGAGAGTAATAATAAACACCTACTGGTATATTTAACTCTTCACATTTCCTAATATTATTTTCAAATTGTTCATCTAATTTACAAGTTCCATCTGGTTGTTGATGATAAAAATCACACAAGCGGACAATTGCATAGTCTATTTCATGTTGCACTTTTTCCCAATCAATTGTTCCCTGATGTTGTGATACATCAATTCCTTTTACCAGTCTGTTGGTTGTTTCACTTTCAATATTTTCTTGATTTTGATTTGTATCAGTTTTAGTTTCTTCTTTATATTGATTAGGTAATGTTAATGTCTGCCCTACCATAATTTGATTTATGTCTTCAATATTATTATAACTAGCTAGATCTGATGTTTTCATACCAAATTTACTTGCTATATTTACTAAATTATCTCCTGATTGAATTGTATAAGTTTTATCTTCTACAAAGCGATCTGCTCTATTTAATTGTGTCTGTGCAATTACTGTTGAAATATCATATTTTGATTCTATTTTGTCTGTTCCCTGCTTCATGCACATATTATATGTTCCTTCATAGGTTGGCTGTTCCTTATCATAGACGATTAATTTATCATATAAATCTATAGAATGACTTTTTGTAACTTTTTTAAATTTTTCTTCAAATTTTTTCATTGATTCATCCGAACCATACAAGCCTACGTAACAACCATTTGCTGTTAATTTATTACAGAACTCTTCTGCCAATAGGCAATTAGCTCGTAATGTATCACTTGCCATTAATGGTTCGATATCAAATAATATAGGTGCATTAATTGTATAATTTGAAACTAAATTTTTAATATAATCAATGGTTTTATAAAGTTCTCCATATGTATATCCTGTTGGTTCTACTTTTAAAATAAAGGGTGTACCAATAGCAGCTACATCACCAAAACTTTGGTCAACATTATTATTTTTTATTGTGCTAATTATCATATTATCTGTTGCCATTATTTCTTCTGTATTATTATTAACTAAATTATCTACATCCATATTTACTTGTAATGCAGAAGTTGATTTTGTAGAAATTTCTTTTGATTGTTCTGGTGATAAAATTAAATGCCCGCATAATCCGATAATCCCTGCTATGGAACCTATCTCTATTGATTTTAATATTTTTCTTTTTTGATACCTTCTTAATTTTTTCATACCGATTCCCCTTTTCATTAGTGAGCACATTATACCATAAAATATTAAAAATGTCAAATTTGACACTTTTGATTTAAGAAACAAAAAAAGAAATGACAATAATCATTTCTTATATTCTTTGTTTATCATATTAATCATTGATTTCAATTAATTCATATTCTCTAGTTCCGAAACCTAATTCGGCTGCTGCTTCTATCGTATGTACTCCGTGTAAAGATTCAATTCTCTTAATTAATTTATCTTTTCCTGGATCTGTAGAATTATATACTAAATCTAGGCAGGCTTGATCTATTGCGATAGGATCTAGACTTGCTAGTATTCCAATATCTTTCATGCATGGTGCAGAAGCATTTCCATCACAGTCACAGTCTATAGAAATATTTTTCATAATATTAATATAAGCAGCATTTCCTTTAAAGTATTTTACAACACTATCTGCTGCATCAGCCATAGCTTCTAAGAATCTATCTTGTTCTGGTAGATTATTAAATAATTCGTTTTGGTCAGCTACTTTTCCAGCAGTATGAATTAAAGTTTTTCCAGCTGATGATGCGCAACCAATAGATAATTGTTTTAAAGCACCACCATATCCTCCCATGGCATGACCTTTAAAATGAGATAGTACTAATAGAGAATCATAGTTAGCTAAGTCTTTTCCTACATAGTTTTTCTTTAGTACTTTTCCCTCTGGTATCTCAAGCTCCATATCAGGACCTTCTTCATCTAATAGGTCAAATGGAAAATATTTGTCCCATTCATGTTCTTTGATTAATTCTTTATGTTTTTCTGTAGAATTTCTTGCTCCTTCATAAGCAGTATTACATTCTACTACTGTACCATTTACATGATTTACCATATCACGTACAAATTCTGGTCTTAAATAATTTTGATTTCCCTTTTCCCCTGAATGCATTTTTACAGCTACTTTTCCTGGTAGTTCTTTTCCTAATGCTTCATAGGCTTTAATAATATTTTCTGGCGTAATATCTTTTATAAAATATACTTTGGCTTTTTCCATAATTTATCTCCTTTCGATTTTATTTTATCACTTAAAGTTTGCTTTAAGTCAAGGATAATTCTTGGATTTTTTCTATTAAATCCTTTTTATCTTTTTGATCAGGATGAGTTTTTGCTTGCTCAAAGTTTTCTATACTTACTTTTAAGTTTTTATCTTCTGGATGTTCTTGAATCAACTTGATATAGCGCTCTTTTACAGCATCTTGCATTTTTCCTTGACATAAGAAAGTACCTAATATCTGGTTACTTTTTGGAATGATTTCTAGTATTCTTCTGGTTAGTGATTCGTAGTAGTCTTCTCCTTTATATCCTGTTGTGATAAATAGAAATATTTTTTTGTTTTCTATTTTTTGTAGTAAACGTTTTATTTTATCAGTGCACATACCCTTGATTATTGGACTACCTATATAATATATATCATACTCTGGTAGTTCTTCTATTAGTTTGTTATTTATTTTTTCATAATATGCATTTTTCTTTATACTTTTAATTTCTTTGGCCAAGGACTCTGTATTTCCCGATAAAGAGTCGTAAATAATTGCTTCTGTCATTATATTCCTTCCTTTTACTTAAAATTTACATCGATAATTACTACTTCAGCGATGGTTCCTACTCGCATGTTTGGTCCAAATAAACCTACTCCGCTGGTTACTATATTGTGCATATTTCCTTTTTTTAAATAACCATAGGAATTTTCCCACATTAATGCGGTTGTAATATTACCAGGGAACATTTGTCCATCATGGGTGTGACCAGAAAGATCCATATCTACGCCAGCATCTGCTAGTTCTTGTAATTCGTTTGGTTCATGGTCGACTACTATGATTGGTTTTGATTTATCTAGGTCGGCTGTGATTTCTTCTGGAGTTTTTCGTACAGTTATTCCTCTTCCTGGTCTACGATAGTCTGGTCTTCCATATAGATAGAAACTATCATCAATTAGTACACTTTCGTCTCGAAGTAATGTAATATTAGCATCATCTAATAATTGATCCATACGGATATCACTTACTTTTTTTTCACCTTTTTTACTGAAAGTAAATCCGGCTAAAATTTTTTCTTTAATATCATGATTTCCATAGGTCGCATATACGCCATATTTGCTTTTAATCTTTTTTAGTGTTTTTACAATGGCATCTGGATTATCAAGTGCTTCATACTCATTATCGAAAATATCTCCAGCCATGACTACTAAATCTGGATTTTGTTCATTTATTTTTTGTACCATTCGTTGGATATGTGGTGTTCCGATGTTATATCCCATGTGTAAATCTGCAACTAAGGCGATTCTTAATTGCTTTATTTTTTTTACTTTTTTGTTGATTGTTACTTCGTATTTTGTTGTGTGAATTACTCTAGCATTGATTGCACCAAAGATACTTAGTGAAGATATAATTACGATACAGATGGTTCCTGCTATTACAAAAACTTTTTTTGAGCGAATATATTCTTCTGGTATTTTTTTACTTTTCTTTATTACTAGTCTAGTGGCATCGGCAATTAATACTGTCAAAATAACATATAATAAAACTCCCAACCAGTAGTTTCCGATTAGTTTCATAATTCTTTCTAAGGGACTAGGTGGTAATAAGAATCCTATTAATAATGCACTGGCAAAAAAAGTATAAATCGTAATAATTAATACTCTAATTCTTCGTTTATTGAAATGTTTGCTACATGCTTGCATCCAACTTAGTAGCCATCTAGCAATATAGAAATTAATTAGTATGTATAAAGGGGATAAGAAAATTGCTATCATGTTTCTGTCCTTTCTGCTATCTTTTATAGTATGTCCAAAATTCTTTTTTATTTTCTTTTATAATATATCTACTTTTCTTTTTATTGCTGCTTGATAATCGGTAATTCCTCTTCCTGTATTTGGTACTTTTCTAGAATAGATATTATCTATTGTAAATAGAATTACTAAGATACAACAAATGGTTACTAATTTTTTATGATCTACTTTTTTGATGATATTATCTAACAAAGGAGCAGCAATATATACTATGGCGATTCCTCCAAGTCCAAATACTAATAGTCCTTCGGCACAAATTCTACCATGTAGATTTAAGAAATAGCCACTATAGTCCCACCATCTTTGACCATGATATATCGTTTCTAAGTAAACCGATGTGAAATATTCAATTGTTCCACATAAGATGATAATTGCGATAAACTGGGTTAATGGTTTGGCTCTAAATTTGTTTAATACTGTTAATATTAGTATTCCACCATAACCATAAATTGGTAACCATGGACCTTGTAAGACTCCTCGTTTTACAAATTCTCCATCTACTATGATATGTAACACTACTTCCCAGACCCAGCCAATTATCGCAAATATAAAAAACATCGCTATTAATGACCAGACGGAATATCTTCTCATATAGTTAATAGTATCCATTTTTTGACGTTGATGTTTTTCTGGAATTGTGAATAGTCGCATGGGATATTCTTTTCCGCGAATTGCATTTTTAAATATTTCTAGTTTTTGAACTTTTCTTTCTTCTTGTTCTATTTGTTCTGCTTCTTTGGTATCGGATAATGAAATTCCTAAAAACTCTGCTACTACTTTTTTTATACCTTCTGGCTTTTTAATTTTTGCTTGTGAGTTTTTTATTACTTCTATTACGTCTGAATATTCTTTATCTAATTCTTCGTCTGTTGCTTTTTCGTATAGATATTTATCATTTAGTTTTTCTACGCCGGGAATATTTTTTTCTTTCGCAAGTTTTCTTAGGCTTACAAAGTATTCTGTCATCGTTGCTACTTTGTAAGGATTTGAGTATAGAAGTTCTGTTATTCCTAGTGTGAATATGCCTAAAATCATCCAGCCGAAATAAGATAATTCTAATTTACAACATTCCCATTTATGACCATACATCATTCTTCTAGATAAGTTGATGGCATCTAATGTTTTAATGTTGGGATTTTCTGCTACTATATAAGGTACTAACATATAAGAGTACCTTTTTACGAAAGCTCCTATGATTGTTAGACTCCATAAACTATAAAAGGCAGTTGTGACAAACATCGTCCAAGCTGTTTTGTTCCATTTTTTGATACGTAACAAAAATAAGAATCGTTGCATTGGCACCTTTTTATATACTCTTCCTTCTAGGAAAATTCTTCTGGAAATTACCTGGTATAAGTTTCCAAGGAAAAACCATAAAATAAAACTTAATAACAAACTGCATATGATTAATATAATTGATGTAATGTTAGGATGTCCTATAATTGAATTCATTCCGACTATAAATGTAACATAGATAGATCCTGTCGAGAAATCATTTACTATAGATGCGAAGACGCCACGACTTCTTCCCAATATTTTTGAGGTATCCTGTTTATCTTTTTCTATAATTTCTTGTTTTAATTTATCGGTTCTTTCTTTACTTTCTTGTTCTTTTCCATTTAATGCTTCTTCTACTGCTTTATCTATATTTTTAGAATCTGTAATTACAGTTTCTGGAAACTTTTGTACTTTGGTAATATTTAGTGAGCCAGCAAACTCTGTTCCTATAAATGCTGCTATTACGCAAGCTACTAGAAAGATGGGATAGTGTCTTTTTAAATTTTTTCTGGCCTTTTTTTTCAGTTCACTTCTTGTTTCCATACTTACTCCTTTGGAATATTTATTCTTCTTTATTATACACTATATTCGAAATATGTAAAAGTTTTTCCCTGAATAAAACCATTACCCGTATTTTGGATAATGATTATTTTTTAGTGTTAAATTTTCTTTAATAATATTTTTGAGGCTTCATAATGTGGTTCTATTAACTCTTTTCCTTCTGGTGTTAATTTCTTATAACTTCTTTCTAGTTTGTTTGCTACAAACTCTGCACCTTCATCAATCGACATATTTCTTTCTACATATACCATTCTAAGTAATGAGGGAACACTATAGAAATGAGCCATAGCATCTGCATCTGCAATACATATTTCTTCTCGAGTATTTTTTTCATTTATCACACTTCCTCGGTGATTTAATATACATTTTTGAATATGATTAATTTGTTCTTCTTTTACGTTTAATGGTTCTAATATCTCTTTTGCTATTTCTGCTCCTATAATGTGATGGTTTTCATAAAAATCTTTATTGGTTACGGAAGCCACATCATGTAGTAAGGCAGCAAGTGCAACTATATCATGATCTGCCTGATACTCTTTATGAATTTTTAACGCGATTTTATAAACTAATTCAATATGATGATCCCAGGCTCCAATTCCGTATTCATTAGATGGCAGTAGACATCTTCTTTTTACTTCTTCATATACCGCTTTTATTATTTTTTCCATTTTTACCTTCCTTTTATCTATAATTTTTTTGTTTTATTTATCTTCTACTTCCTCTTCGAAATCCCTCTCTAAATGCCTCTAAAAAGCTTTGATTTTTAGATAACTTTTTCTCTTCACCATTTACAAATAGAGGTATGTTTAGTATTTCTTGTGTATTTTCATCTTGTGAATAAAAAGCAATTTCTTGTCTTGTAATGATACCTTCAATTACTAGCGTATTTTCTTTTCCTGGGATTTTTTTAGTTAAAGACTGTATATATTTTAGCATATCTTTGTCTGCATCACTTAATTTCGGTGCACCTCTTAATCCAGGATGTGTATGAAACATAATATAATACGGTGTATCTGTAACATATAAATTCCACAATGTCTTTGGTAGCCATTTTTCTATATCGTACTCTATGTATTTCGGACTTCTTTCTTGATATATATCATTGTCACCTATTAATATTTTATCTATTACTATATCGTTTCCACTTTGCTTTATTTGCATTGTTCCGCTTATTTCTTCCTTATTACTTTTATTTAGTTGAATTAAATTATTAAACTGATCTTCTCTCATATGGATGTTTATCATAGAATCCCCCTTCGTGTTGACAATATAATATAACAAATTGATTTTTATTACAAGTTTTTAGGCATAGTAAAACTAATACCTTGATTGGTATTAGTTTTACATTTTTATTTTAAAACATTTTTTAGAACTATAGTTTTTATTCTAGACATTTCTTGAAGTGTTGTTGCGATACCTTCGTTACCTATTCCTGAATGTTTCCATCCTCCGAATGGCATTTCTGCTGAACGGAAGAAGCTTGATCCATTGATAACTGCTCCACCTACTTCTAGTTTTTCTGCTACTTTGAAAGCATTTTTCATATCTTTTGTGATAATGTTTCCACATAAACCAAAGCTAGATTGGTTGGCAATATCGATAGCTTCCTCGATAGTATCAAATCCGCAAATAGGTATTACTGGACCAAATACTTCCATATCCTTCATGATATCCATGTCTCTTGTTACATTTGTAAGTACCGCTGGTTCATAGTATGCTCCATTTCTACGTCCACCAAATAATAGTTTTGCTCCTTGAGCTACTGTTGTATTTACTTGTTCTTCTACACGACGTGCTGCTCTTTCATTAATTAGGCAACCGATTTCTGTTTCTTCATCCATAGGGTTTCCAATACGCATTGTACTAATTTTTTCAATTACTCGACGAGTAAATTCTTCTTTGATATCGTTATGTACTAAGAATCGTTTACTAGCACAACATACTTGTCCTGTATTGTAAAGTCTTCCCCAGACCATTTCTTCGATGGCTAAATCTAAATCTCCATCTTTATCTAAGATAAAGGCATCGTTTCCACCTAATTCTAGCATTACATGAGTTAAATTTTTACTAGCTGTAGCCATTGTTTCCATACCAACAGCAGTAGATCCTGTTACACTTACTAAATGTACTCCTTTATGTCTTGCTAGAGCTTGTCCTGTTGTTGGACCATCTCCAGATAAGCAACTAATTACACCATCTGGTACTCCAGCTTCTTTTAATAGTAAGCAGTATCTGTGAAGTGTTAGTGGATTATAAGTTGATGGTTTTACGATGACTGCATTTCCCATGATTAAGGCACTTGGTACTTTTTGCCCAAATAAGTCACTTGGAAAGTTAAATGGTATAATACATGCTACTACTCCAAGAGGTTGTCTGATTGTAAATTGTACTGTGTCTTCTTGTCCTGGTTCACTTCCTGCAGGTATATTTATACCATATAAATGTTTTGCTCTTTCTACATATCCATAAACAAAATTTCTAATATTTCCTATTTCTGTTCTAGCCTCTTTAATTGGTTTTCCAGTTTCTTTACAAAGAAGTGTTGCTAGTTCTTCTTTATCTCTTTCAACTAAGTCTACAAATTTTTCAAGGATACGTCCACGTTCATGTAATGGCACTTCTGCCCAGGCTTTTTGTGCTTCTACTGCAGCAGTTACTGCCATATCTACATCTTCTTCTGTAGAGTTTGGTACCGTATCAATTAATTCTCCAGTTGCTGGATTTGTTACTTCAATTATTTGATGGTTACTAGCATCCATTTCCAATCCTTTTACTAAATTCTTCATATTACCTCCTAATTTTTACCAAATGCGGTAAATGATAACATTAATCCACCACAAATATTTGCTGAATGTTCATCATAACCATATTCACCAAAGGTAAAGATAGTGATAAATGGTACATCTTTTGCTTCTTTTAGTAATTGTTTGTGTACTTCTCCAATACGATCTCCAATTCCTAACTTTCTTCCACCACAGTGTACTAAAAAGTATGCTGCTGGTTCTGTGTAAAGTTGTTTTTTAACATCTTTCATGGTATTTCCGGTAGAGTCGATTAATTCATCTACTGTTGCTTCTAATTGGATGATTGCTGTTCCTGGAACGGCTTTATTTCCTAATGTAATAGTATCATCAGCTGTTGTCTTTGTTCCCATGTCATTACCAAACATAGGGTGACGAATTACAGTTAAGTTTCCTAATGGATCTTTTACACCTAATGGTCTTGTGATTGATGCTACTAGAAGGTTTTGTCCTTTTAATTGAGCAGGAGTTGAATTAATCCAGCTAGCATATTTCTTTAATGCTGATACTCCATCGATTGTTACTAAGGTACGGTTATCTTTTACTTCTGTGATTAAACCGATATTATTAGTCTCTCTATATGCTCCTGTGTATGAAGTTACAATTTCATTATCAGTATAGAAGAAAGCAACAGCGACACCATCATTAAATACTTTATCATTACAAATGATTTGCCATTTTCCTTCTACTGTATCGTCAGCTGCACTACCTCCGAACATTGGAACTCTTCCGATAACATCTTGGATTCCCATTAGGTAGTCTTCTTCTTCTTTTGGACTTGCTACCATATAGAAGTATGCTGGTGCACGTGTAGTTTTTGCATTTTCTACAGCTTCAATTGCTACTTTTCTACCAATGGCACGAGCGTCTTTTCCAGCTTCATGACATGCAACTCCTACTGTCATATCTTTGTCATCTAACATCATCATTCCTGAAAAACCATGGTCTGATGATACAATTCCTTCTGGAACAATGATTGCACCACTACTGGTACATCCAATAATTGGAGCGTTTGTTACACTTCTTGCACCTTTTACTACTTCTTTTACATTAGAAAGTACAGAAGTATATAACATTCCTAACTTCGCATTTTTCATATCTGCTGATGCTTTTCTTGCAGTTTCTTCTCCTGATTTGAAACTGTCTACATCTGTGCTGAATCCTACTTTTGATTTTAACATTTTTCTACCTCTTTTCTCTTTTTTTATTCATAAGCTTCTTTGTATAAAGCTAATATGTCTTCTTTGGTTACTTCTCTTGGATTTCCAGGAGTGCATGCATCATGTAATGCTTGCTCAGCTAATGTTGGTAACATTTCTTTTGGAATTCCAATTTCTTTTAATGTTTGTGGAATATGTAATTTGATTGATAATTCTTTTACAGCATCTACTACTTTTTGAATAGCTTGCTCATCTGTCGTATTTGCCATATCTAGTCCAAATGCATTTCCCATGTTTCTAAATAATTCAGGGCAAACCTGACCATTGAATTTTAATACATGTGGTAATAATAGCGCATTTGCTACACCGTGTGGAGTATCAAAGTATGCTCCTAAGGAATGAGCCATGGAATGTACAATTCCTAGTCCTACATTAGAAAATCCCATACCAGCAATGTATTGTGCATAACCTATTTTTTCTACTGCTTTCTCATCTTTATCATTTGCAGCACGCTCTAGGTTCTTATAAATTAATGACATAGCATTGATATGGAACATATCTGGAATTAACCATCCGGCTTTTGTGATATATCCTTCCATTGCGTGTGTTAGAGCATCCATTCCTGTTGCTGCTGCAAGAGATTGTGGCATTCCTTGCATTAGGTCTGGATCAATAATTGCTACTATTGGAATGTCATGTGGATCTACACATACCATTTTCTTTGTTCTTACTTCATCAGTAATTACATAGTTAATCGTTACCTCAGCAGCTGTTCCAGCTGTTGTTGGTAAAGCAATTAATGGTAATGCTTTGTTTTTCGTTGCAGCTGTGCCATCTAAGCTTACCACATCACTGAATTCTTCATTTGTGAAAATAATAGCAATTGCTTTGGCAGTATCAATGGAACTACCTCCACCTACAGCTACAATACAATCTACACTGTTATCTTTCGCAACTTTTAATCCATCTTGTACATTTTGTACTGTTGGATTTGGTTTTACTTCATCATAGATAACGTAGCTTATATTTTTCTTTTTTAGTACATCTGTTACTAAATCGACAGTTCCAGTTTCTAGTAAGGATTTGTCTGTGACTACTAGAATCTTTTGAAAATGTCTTGCTTCAATTTCTTCTGCTAATTTTTCTCTGGCGCCTCGGCCAAAATATGATGTTTCATTTAGTATGATTCTATTTATCATTTTACTAGCCTCCTTTATCATATAAATTATATCATATTTTCTTTTTTGAAAAGAAGAATTTTTATTATTCAAAAGAAAAAACATCAAATTTGATGTTTTTTATGTCAACTTTTATTTTAATACGGCACTAGAAGTGCTATTTAATGTTAAATCTGCTGTCCTTCCATCTAAATATGCATAGTAACCAGCGGCTGCTATCATGGTTGCATTATCCGTACAATATTTCATAGGAGGAATGGATACTTCTACGTTCATTTCTTCGCCTAATTTTTCTATTTCTTGTCGTAAGATTTGATTTGCTGCTACTCCTCCAGCAACAATTAAATATTTTATATTTTTATCTTGTATGGCTTTTTTTGTTTTATTAATTACTGAACCTACTGCTACATTTTGGAATGAAGCTGCTAAATCTTCTTTGTTTAATTCATTTCCTCTTTGTTCTTCGTTGTGTGCTAAATTAATTACGGCACTTTTTAGTCCACTAAAGGAAAAATTATAACTATCATCATTTAATGGTATGGGAAGTTTGTAGGTATTTTTTCCTAATTTAGCAAGCTTATCTAGTTTTGGTCCACCAGGATATTCTAATCCTATTACTCTTGCTACTTTGTCATAACATTCACCAATAGCATCGTCTAAGGTGCCACCTAGTTTTTGAAATTTATAGTGACCTGTCATTTCGATTAATTCCGTATGTCCACCGCTTACTACTAAAGCTAATAGTGGAAACTTAAATGGTCTAACTAAGCTATTAGCGTAGATATGCCCTGCAATATGATGTACAGGAATTAGAGGCTTTTTGTATAGAAAAGCTAGGGTCTTTGCTGCTTCTAGTCCTATTAGTAAAGAACCTATTAAGCCTGGACCGTAAGTTATTGCAATTGCATCTACTTCTTCCATAGTCATTTTTGCTTTTTCTAAGCATTCTTCAAGTACAATTGTAATATTTTTTACATGATGTCTACTTGCTATTTCTGGTACAACACCACCATAGTCTTTATGAATATCAATTTGAGATGAAATTACTGTCGCGATTTCTTCCGTTCCATTTTTTACAATAGAGGCACTTGTTTCATCGCAACTACTCTCAATTCCTAAAATATACATGTCTTTTTTTTCTTTCATTTTACCACTCTTTTCACATCACACTTATTTTAACATAAAAGACTCTTTTTTTCTACTAAGAGTCTTTGCTTTTTCTTTCCATTAATATTCCATCTGTTCCTTGATAGTAGCCTTTTCTGATTGCTTTTTTTATAAATCCAAACTTTTTATATAGGTGAATTGCTACTTCATTATCCTCTTTTACCTCTAATGTAATGTTTTTTTCCACAGCTTTTATCATTTTTTCTAATAA
Organism: uncultured Bacilli bacterium; assembly: GCA_944371995.1. Classification (GTDB taxonomy): domain Bacteria; phylum Bacillota_I; class Bacilli_A; order RF39; family UBA660; genus Faecimonas. The sequence goes on along the minus strand of CALVYD010000006.1, from coordinate 13,286 downwards.
AATTGAGGCTTTTCCACAGTTTCTGTGGAAAACATCGACTTCTATTTGATTTATTTCTGCTCGGTCATATATGTCGCTATAATATAAATAAGCAATTATTTTATTATCTTCTGTTTCTATTATGAACCTAGCAAACGGGTTTACTTCTAGTTCTTTTTCTATTTCTTCTTTTGTTATTAAACCTTTCGTTGTAGTGATTTTTTGTAAATCTTTTTCTTGATTTATTTCAATTAGCATGCCTGCTTACTTTCTTCTGCTTCTGTAAGTTTTAAATATTCAGGATTTATAGCGTGTGGATTTACTTCTTTTTTATATTTATATTTTTCTACAATTTCTTCGATATTTGGATCATATGTTTCCCATTTACTAGCACTTATTTCTAATTTATCTTTATCATTTGTGATAATTTTGCATTCTTTTATTTCTTTTAGTTTTTCTTTTAGTTCTTCATATTTTATATATATTGGTTTTAATATAAAATTATCATTTTGGTCTATGATTGATGCATAACAGTATTTTCTTCTAGCATCGATTACTGGTACTCTTATCATATCATTTTTGCTACTTGCCGCCATTGCTTCTAGGGATGTTATTGTTGTGATTGGGACTTTTAGGCTCCAAGCGTATACTTTCGCAATAGTTATTCCAATTCGTATACCCGTAAATGAGCCTGGTCCGTTTACGACAATGATTTTATTTATTTCTTTTGGCTCTATAGCATTATTTTCAAACATAGAGACAATTTCAGGTAGTGCTGTTCTTGATAATTCATGATCATACTCTTTTTTTATTTCGACTACTATTTTTCCGTTTTCTACTATTCCTGTGTATAAGTAGCTAGATGATGTATCTATATATAATATCATACTACTGCCTCACATACTTCTTCATATTTACTTCCATGAGGAATTAAAGTGATTGTTCTTTTGTCCTCGTCTTCATTGGAGCTTTTTATCTTTATGTCTAGTCTTTCTTCAGGAAGATAGTCAGGTATCATGTCTGCCCATTCAATAATAGTCACACCACCTTTTGTGTAATACTCTTCTATTCCTAAATCTTCTACTTTTCCATCTAAGCGATATACATCCATATGATATAAAGGCAATTCTCCTGATGTATATTCTTTAATTATATTAAAAGTTGGAGACGTAATTTCTTCTTCTACTTGCATTGCTTTAGCAAATCCTTTGGTAAACATTGTTTTCCCACTACCCAAGTCTCCTTGTAAGCATATTACCATATTAGGAAATTTTTCTGATTCAATATTTTGTGCTAACTCAATTGTTTCCTCTTCTGAGTATGTTGTTACTTTATAATCCATATTTCTTCACCCTTTTTTATTATACCAAAAAAAAAGAGTTATACAACTCTTATTGGTTATATTTTACTCTTGTTGTCACTCTTTTTGCTACTGACTATAGAAATATTTCTAATAAGTAATAATGGAGATCCTACTGTCCTTTGAATAAAGTTTACTTCGTTACTAATTGCTTCTATATTCGAGAAAAGTTCAAAAATTGTCGTTGTCATAATGCTAGGTTCAAAACCACATTTTATTTTACCATCTTCAATAATATATCCAAATATTTGTAAGGAAATATTTCCAGTATTAGCATTAATTGCAGTATTCATCGATCCCATACAATCTGTAATATATATACCATTTGACATTGATTTTATTAATTCTTCGCTTGATTGGTTTCCAGGTTTTATATACATATTTCTGGTTGAAATGCCATTATAGCCATTTGCTGTTGTGCTAGTATTTTGTTCTTTTGCTTCCTTTATGTTATATAAATAAGTTTTTAGGGTGCCATTTTTTACTATTTCTTTGGCAAATGTTTTTGTTCCTTCATTATCAAAAATTGTTGCTCCGGGATAGTTTTTATTGTTTGGCTCTTCTACTATAGTTAGCTTTTCTGAAAATATTTTTTCATTTAGTTTGCCTTCTAGGCAGGATGTCTTTTGCCTAACATTAGCAGCAGATAGCATATTTATAAAGCTAGACAAAATGCTTTTCATGACAGCAGAATCAACTATAATATCATATTTTTTGGCTTGTATTTTTTCTTTTGTTGCTTGCTTTATTGCCATTTCTATATCTTTGATTAGGTTCTTTTGCATTTCTAGATCTTGTTTACTTGTTTTTAGATATACTCTATCATAGCTTGTTGTACTTCCATTTTCATTAATTACTATTTCAGGTACAAATTTATATAGATGACAATCTGTTTCGATGTCTACGCCATTGCTGTTTATGATTTGTTTTTTCTCATATGTTTCAGAATATGAAAGACTGAGGCTACTTATTTCCGGGTAATTTTTTCTTAATTCGTCTAATTGTTTTAACGGGTCTACGTCATTACTGATATCTATCAAAGGTATATTTTCTATTTTATTATTGTGAGATTTGTCTGTTAGGTAATCATCTTGATATTTGCTGTCTGTGTAGGTTGCTTTCATAATAAGTGTATCTATTATACTTTCATCTAGATAGTCAGAAGATGCTTTTACAGTTTTTCCATTGTATTCAGCTTTTATTTGGTAGCCTGTATAATTTGATATCTCATATGTTTCTAATTCTTTATTGATTAATTTAATTTTACCTGTATTTTCATATGTTTCTACGATTTGAATATTTTTTATTCCTTTGGACTTTGCTTTTTGAAAAAAAGTTTTTGTTGTCATTATTCTTTGCCTCCTACTAAGATTTTTGATACTTTAATGGTTGGCTGTCCTATTGTTACATAAATCATACCACTTTTGCTGCCACAATATCCGGATCCTAGTTCTAAATCTGAGGATACCATTTCAACATTTTTTAATATATCTTTACTGTTTCCTATTAGAGTAATTCCTTTAATTCTTTTTGTTATTTTACCATTTTCTATTAATCTAGCTGTTTCTACTGCAAAGTTAAAGTCACCTGTTGCTGGATTTACTGTCCCGCCAGACATTTTTTCGCAATATACACCTACTTTTATTCCTTTTAACATATCTTCAAACATATCATTACCTGGTTTTAAATATGTATTACTCATTCGTGAAGTAGGAGGATAATTATAACTTTCTCTTCTTCCACAGCCATTAGAGGCCATGTTCATTTTCTTTTTATGAAATTCATCCACTAAAAAGGATTTTAGAATTCCATCTTCTATTAGAATATTTTTTTGCGTAGGATTTCCTTCATCATCGATTAAATTAGTTCCCCAGGCGTTAGGAATTGTACCATTATCAATTAATGTTACTTTTTTTGTCGCTATTTTTTTGCCTAAATCATTTGAAAAAACAGATATTTTGGTTGCAACGCGTGTAGCTTCTAGACCATGTCCGCAGGCTTCATGAAATATTACCGCTCCAAATCCAGGCGCTATGATTACTGGTAATTCTCCTCCTTTAAAGTCTTCAGCATCCAGTTTCTCAATTGCTACTTTTGCCGTATTAATAGATTGTGTTTGTAAGTCTTTTTCTAAAAATTCGTAACCTTTGGCTTGAGCAAAGTCAGTAAATTCTAGTTCTTTGTTGTTTTTATCTTTTGCGAATGTTGTACACATATACCGTGTTACACAATTTTTTGATTTGACATATTTACCGTTAGAGTTTGCAATTATATATTCTTTATCATCTTCTAATAATGCTAGAGAAACTTGGGAAACTTTTTCTGAGACTTCTCTTACCTTTTTATCCATTGCCATTAAGAAGTCTTTTTTCTGTTCAATCGGATATTTTTCATGTGGAATTTTAATTTCTGGATAGTATTCTTCTAAATCATTTAATACTATCTTTCTGTCATTCTTTTCCTTAAAAATTTTGTTTAAATTTTTTATTACTTTTTTTATATTTGTTTCTCTTATATCATTTGTAGAAGTGTAATAATATTCGTTTCCTTTTATTAATCTAATTCCTATTCCTCTAGTTGTACCTGTAGATATATTATCTAATTTTGAGTCTAAAACATGGTAACTAGCTGTTTTTCCGTTTTCTTCGTAGATTTCTGCGAAATCTGCTCCTGTTGATATTGCTAAAGTTAACAGTTCTTCATAATCTTTCTTTTCCATAATATCACCTGTGCCTATTATACCATAATGAAAGTATTGTAAACAAAAAAAGACTTATCCTTTGCAGTTAAGTTCTTTTTTATGCAAAAAAAAATCCTTGGCAACTTCCTATTTTCGCTTCCACTATCTTCGGCGTTAGAGTGCTTAACTTCTGTGTTCGGGATGGGAACAGGTGTACCCACTCTGCTATCGTTACCAAGAAAAATTATTTTTCAGAAATAATTCTCTGAAAACTTAGATATTGTGTTCATCAAACTTTTAAATTATGATTAAATCCTCGATCTATTAGTACTGGTCAACTCAAAATGTCACCATTCTTCCATCTCCAGCCTATCTACCTTGTCGTCTTCAAGGGATCTTACTACTTTCGTATGGGAAAACTCATCTCAAAGTTGGCTTCCCGCTTAGATGCTTTCAGCGGTTATCCTCTCCAAACATAGCTACTCTGCGCTGCCACTGGCGTGACAACAGATACACCAGAGGTTTGTCCATCCCGGTCCTCTCGTACTAAGGATAGCTCTCTTCAATTTTCCTACGCCCACATCGGATAGGGACCGAACTGTCTCACGACGTTCTGAACCCAGCTCGCGTGCCACTTTAATGGGCGAACAGCCCAACCCTTGGAAGCGACTTCACCTCCAGGATGTGACGAGCCGACATCGAGGTGCCAAACACCACCGTCTATGTGAACTATTGGGTGGTATCAGCCTGTTATCCCCAGGGTAACTTTTATCCGTTAAGCGACGGCCATTCCATTCTGCACCGTCTGATCACTAAGCCCTACTTTCGTATCTGCTCGACTTGTTGGTCTCGCAGTTAAGCTCCCTTATACCTTTACGCTCTTAGAATGATTTCCATCCATTCTGAGGGAACCTTTGGGCGCCTCCGTTACTTTTTGGGAGGCGACCGCCCCAGTCAAACTGCCCACCAGACACTGTCCCTGATCCAGCTTATGGACCTAGGTTAGAAATCCAATAAGTTAAGGGTGGTATTCCAAAGGTGACTCCTCTAGAACTGGCGTCCTAGTCTCTTAGTCTCCCACCTATTCTCTACATAACTTACCGAATCTCAATATCAAGCTACAGTAAAGCTCCATGGGGTCTTCCCGTCCTGATGCGGGTAACCTGCATTTTCACAGGTATTAAGATTTCACCGAGTCCATGGTTGAGACAGTGCCCAGATCATTACACCTTTCGTGCGGGTCAGAACTTACCTGACAAGGAATTTCGCTACCTTAGGACCGTTATAGTTACGGCCGCCGTTCACTGGGGCTTCAATTCGTACCTTCGAATCATCGACTTGCGTCTATTCTAAGCACTCCTCTTAACCTTCCAGCACTGGGCAGGTGTCAGCTCCTATACTTCGTCTTTCGACTTTGCAGAAACCTGTGTTTTTGGTAAACAGTTGCCTGGGCGTCTTTAGTGTCGGTCGTCTTGCGACCACCCCTTATCCCGAAGTTACGGGGTTATTTTGCCGAGTTCCTTAACCATGGTTCTCTCGCTCACCTTAGGATACTCTCCTTGACCACCTGTGTCGGTTCTGGGTACGGGTACCTATATGATTAGCCCTAGAAGCTTTTCTTGGAAGCTTGGCGTCAGAAGATTTCGTTACTTAGTAACTTCACCATCACACTTCAGCTTATCTATAACCGGATTTCCCTAATTATAAACCTTTGTGCTTAGACCAGAATCCATTAACTGGCTCTCCCTAGCCTTCTCCGTCACTCCATCAGTCATATAGATAGTACAGGAATATCAACCTGTTGTCCATCGGCTACGCCTTTCGGCCTCGTCTTAGGACCCGACTAACCCTGGGAGGACGAACCTGCCCCAGGAACCCTTAGTCAATCGGTGGATGGGATTCTCACCCATCTTGCGCTACTCACACCGGCATTCTCACTTCCAAGCGCTCCAGCTGTCCTCACGGTCAACCTTCAGCGCCCTTGGAACGCTCCCCTACCACTTACATAAAATGTAAATCCGCAATTTCGGTACTGTACTTAGCCCCGGTACATCTTCGGCGCAGTGTCACTCGACTAGTGAGCTATTACGCACTCTTTAAAGGATGGCTGCTTCTAAGCCAACCTCCTAGCTGTTTTGACAACTCCACATCCTTTCCCACTTAGCACAAATTTTGGGACCTTAATCGGCGATCTTGGACTCTTTTCCTTTCGCGTATGGACGTTATCACCCACACGCTGACTCCTGAGTATGCTGCCATGGCATTCGGAGTTTGATTACATTCAGTACCCCTAGGTGGGGCCATCATATATTCAGTGCTCTACCTCCATGGTGCTTAACCTCAAGGCTAGGCCTAAACCTATTTCGGGGAGAACCAGCTATATCCGAGTTCGTTTGGAATTTCACCGCTAGCCACAAGTCATCCGCGCACGTTTCCGGGTACGTCGGTTCGGTCCTCCATTTTGTGTTACCAAAACTTCAACCTGCTCATGGCTAGATCACTCGGTTTCGGGTCTAATACTGCATACTTACTCGCCCTATTCAGACTCGCTTTCGCTTCGGCTCCGTCTCTTCAACTTAACCTTGCATGCAACATTAACTCGCCGGTTCATTCTGCAAAAGGCACGCCATCACCCTTTAACGGGCTTTGACTTTTTGTAGGCACATGGTTTCAGTTTTCTATTTCACTCCCCTCCCGGGGTTCTTTTCACCTTTCCCTCTCGGTACTTGTTCACTATCGGTCACTAGAGAGTATTTAGCCTTACGGGATGGTCCCCGTGGATTCAGACAGGATTTCACGTGCCCCGTCCTACTCAGGATACTTCCAGGAGATCGTTATATTTCGCTTACAGGACTTTCACCTACTATGGTTCTGATTTCCATCAGATTCAGCTATACATCGATTTTCTTACTCCTATACGGAAGTCCTACTACCCCAACTCCGTAGAATTGGTTTGGGCTCTTCCCTCTTCGCTCGCCACTACTAAGGGAATCGATTTTTCTTTCTCTTCCTCTGGTTACTAAGATGTTTCAGTTCGCCAGGTTACTCTCTCTAACGCTATGTATTCACGTTAGGATAACAGTAAGTTACTACTGCTGGGTTCCCCCATTCGGAAATCTCCGGATCAATGCTTACGTACAGCTCCCCGAAGCGTATCGTCGTTCGTCACGTCCTTCTTCAGCTTCTAGTGCCAAGGCATCCGCCATGCGCCCTTACTAATTTAACCACCAATTTATTGATATTTCATATCCGTTTGATGAGTTTTTCTACTATACACTTAATAAATATAGTAGACGTCGTGTTAAAAACATCCTTTTCAACACAACCACAATATCTAGTTTTCAAAGAACTATTTCTTGAGAGATATGATCTCTCAAAACCAAGCAAAACATCTTCGACAGTTAGCTAAGAATTTCTCCTTAGAAAGGAGGTGATCCATCCCCACCTTCCGGTAGGGATACCTTGTTACGACTTCACCCCAGTCACCGGTCCTACCTTAATTGGCCCCCTCCTTTGCAGGTTAGGCTACCACCTTCGGGTATTACCGACTCCCATGGCGTGACGGGCGGTGTGTACAACACCCGGGAACGTATTCACCCCGACATTCTGATTCGGGATTACTAGCGATTCCAGCTTCATGAAGTCGAGTTGCAGACTTCAATCCGTACTGAGACTGGCTTTGGAGATTTGCTCCACCTCACGGTTTTGCGTCTTATTATACCAGCCATTGTAGCACGCCTGTAGCCCTGGACGTAAGGGGCATGATGATTTGACGTCATCCCCACCTTCCTCCGGTTTGTCACCGGCAGTATCTTTAAGGTTCTCAACTGAATGTTAGCAATTAAAGATAAGGGTTGCGCTCGTTATCGGACTTAACCGAACATCTCACGACACGAGCTGACGACAACCATGCACCACCTGTCACCGCTGTCCCCGAAGGGAAAATCTTGTTTCCAAGACGGTCAGCGGGATGTCAAGCCCAGGTAAGGTTCTTCGCGTAGCATCGAATTAAACAGCATGCTCCACCGCTTGTGCGGGTGCCCGTCAATTCCTTTGAGTTTCAGCCTTGCGACCGTACTACTCAGGTGGGATACTTAATGTGTTAACTTCAGCACCGGAAACTCCGACACTTAGTATCCAACGTTTACGGCGTGGACTACTAGGGTATCTAATCCTATTTGCTCCCCACGCTTTCGTGTCTCAGCGTCAGTGATGGCCCAGCAAGTCGCCTTCGCCACTGGTGTTCCTTCTAATATCTACGCATTCCACCGCTACACTAGAAATTCCACTTGCCTCTACCATACTCAAGTAACACAGTTTCAGTAGCGAACTGGAGTTAAGCTCCAGGCTTAGACTACTGACTTAAGAAACCGCCTACACACGCTTTACACCCAATAAATCCGGATAACGCTCGCTCCCTACGTATTACCGCGGCTGCTGGCACGTAGTTAGCCGGAGCTTTCTTGAAAGGTACCGTCACTCCTAAGTCATTTCCTACTTAGGTCGTTCTTCCCTAACAACAGAAGTTTACAATCCATAGGACCGTCATCCTTCACGCGGCATTGCTCGTTCAGAGTTTCCTCCATTGACGAATATTCCTAACTGCTGTCTCCCGTAGGAGTCTGGGCCGTGTCTCAGTCCCAGTGTGGCCGATCACCCTCTCAGGTCGGCTACGCATCGTCGCCTTGGTAAGCCATTACCTCACCAACTAGCTAATACGGCGCGGGCTCATCTTTAAGCGAAGCTTTAAGGGCTCCTTTTAATATGAAAGTTTACCTCTCATATATCATCCGGCATTAGCAATCATTTCTAACTGTTATTCCAGACTCAAAGGCAGATTACCCACGTGTTACTCACCCTTGCGCCACTAGACGGGAATCCAAATCTGACTTTGTGCAAGCACTCCATCTTCATTGGGCCGTCTCGTTCGACTTGCATGTCTTAGGCATGCCGCCAGCGTTCATCCTGAGCCAGGATCAAACTCTCATAAAAATATATTTTAATTAGCTTGTTTTATTGTTCAATCCTAACTGTCTCAAAGTTGACGTTTTGCTTAGTTTTCAAAGATCATTGCTGTTAACTCACAGCACTTTTCAAATATATCAAATATATTTTATTATGTCAATACTTTTTTTAATTTTTTTGACATATATTTGAAATATTTTTGACATAGTCATTTTTCAATTTTTTTACACTTAAATTTTATTTTCTATGCCTGTCTTTTCTTGGTTTAATCTACTGATTTTCATATTTTAATATTTTATTGCTTCAATAAATTAAACTTGCAATTTACAGCTGATGTTTACATATTTTTTTGCTTTTTCTCTCAAATTGCTCCTCTAATATAACAAATGATTTTTATAAAGTCAACTACTTTTTTGAACTTTTTTTTCGAAACGCCGCGTTAAGTTGTTTAATTATATTAAGTAATATCAACAAATACAGTTTATTTAATCATTTTATTTTTTTATACTTATTATTCAACACAGTTTATTATATGCAATTTTTTTAGTTTTTTTCATAAAACTATTTGCTGTTTATTATTTGTTACTACGACTTTTATTTTATTTACGCTTAATTTATATCAAATTCTATATGCTCTTTGTCCGAAATTAGTGGTGTATTTAATATTCTAAATTTTTTTTCTGTGAAAAAAATATATCGCAATGTATCAAAATTTTTATCTGGTTCAAGCATTAATGTGGCTAAATCATCTAATTCTTTCAATTCTTTTGTAGTTAAGTTAAAAAATTCACTATCATCATCAATATAACTTGGCATAAATAAGTAAGATATTTCATCATTCATTAATGCATGAAAATCAAAAAATAAGGTGTACGCTAGTATATTTAATCCCTGGGAAGCAGAGCCATGTATAAATTTATTTATATCCTCTTTTCCACTTCTAACATCTAACCATATTTTGGCAATCCATCCGAAATCTTTTTTATTCATATTAATATGGGTTTCCCCGCTTTTGGGATCAGGGTCGCAAATAATCCACTTGCCTTGTTTTTTGTCATAATACTCTATAATCCAATGATCTACATATTTACCATCTGTCCTAAAATACGAAGCAAACCCGCTTCTTACACGACATGGAATTCTTTTTGCTTTTAAAATTGATGCTATTAATACTGCTACGTATCGACAAGTAATTACTATTTTATCCTTTATTTCTCTATTTTTTATAAATCCTCTTTTATCTTGTCTAAATAATTCTGCAGTGATGGCAGGAGCTGTTAATAAAATATCATCATGGCTTATATACTTCCACCACGGATATTCTTCTGAAATATGATCGTGACTTTTTCCTGTTGTTAAAAACTCTGTTCTACTCCGTCTTAACTCTTTTCTATGAATTGTTTGTGCCATAATTAAACTTGTAAGCTCTTCCATATTGTCCGGTAAACTTCTATAGTATTCCTCATATGGCTCATAGTTTGTGTATATGCTTGTTTTTAAATAAAATTCAATTATTTTATCCATAATTATAACCTCCATCTTTAGATTAACTTAATATTTTGGATTTTTCTTTGCATTTATGCAATGAATTTTGTTAAGCTAACGGAAACCATATTTCAACATTATTCTTGGAATATATTTCTATATAATAATGATCTTTTAGACAATAATTCAAACTTGGTAAGTAAATTTCTTTTATTTTGTCAATGGTGTGATGTATATCTTTTGCTTTATTAGATGAACAAGTTATTACAAACCAGGTGGCGGCAAAAAAAATCTCTTTATTACTTTTAGACCAGAAATTATCTATTCCTATGTGATAATAAAAATCTTTTTTGTTATCATATATTGGCTCTGATATTCCGTATCGAATTTCTGCTTTTTTAATTTCTTTTGCTTCTTCTTTTATTTTTTTCCAATAATTTTCTATGAAACTAGTGTTATTTTTAATGGGGGTTTTCTCTTTTCTAGTATAAATTACAAACTCCTTATTATATACAATTTTATAATCTATATTAGTAATATTATTATATTTTGTCTCATCAAAGCGTATTTTCGGAAATTCCTTCGTTATAAATCCTTTTTTTGCTTGCTGAGGAGTAACATGATGAAATAATGCGAAACTTCTACTAAATGACGCTGGATTAGTATATCCATATATTATAGCTATATCTATTGCTTTCTTCTTATCCCTTAAATCTTTTGCAGCTAAGGTTAGTCTTCTATACCTTACATATTCCTTTATTGTAATTCCTGTTAATAATTTAAATAGTTGTTCTGCGGTATAAAGGTTTGTTCCTAAGATTTTTGCAATTTTTTGATAATTAATATTTCCTTTTAAGTTGTTCTCTAAATAATCAACAACTTCATTTAATTGACAATATATATTCATCTACTATCACTCCTATTAGGAGTATAACAAAAAAAGACTTATCCTTTGCAGTTAAGTTCTTTTTTATGCAAAAAAAAAATCCTTGGCAACTTCCTATTTTCGCTTCCACTATCTTCGGCGTTAGAGTGCTTAACTTCTGTGTTCGGGATGGGAACAGGTGTACCCACTCTGCTATCGTTACCAAGAAAAATTATTTTTCAGAAATAATTCTCTGAAAACTTAGATATTGTGTTCATCAAACTTTTAAATTATGATTAAATCCTCGATCTATTAGTACTGGTCAACTCAAAATGTCACCATTCTTCCATCTCCAGCCTATCTACCTTGTCGTCTTCAAGGGATCTTACTACTTTCGTATGGGAAAACTCATCTCAAAGTTGGCTTCCCGCTTAGATGCTTTCAGCGGTTATCCTCTCCAAACATAGCTACTCTGCGCTGCCACTGGCGTGACAACAGATACACCAGAGGTTTGTCCATCCCGGTCCTCTCGTACTAAGGATAGCTCTCTTCAATTTTCCTACGCCCACATCGGATAGGGACCGAACTGTCTCACGACGTTCTGAACCCAGCTCGCGTGCCACTTTAATGGGCGAACAGCCCAACCCTTGGAAGCGACTTCACCTCCAGGATGTGACGAGCCGACATCGAGGTGCCAAACACCACCGTCTATGTGAACTATTGGGTGGTATCAGCCTGTTATCCCCAGGGTAACTTTTATCCGTTAAGCGACGGCCATTCCATTCTGCACCGTCTGATCACTAAGCCCTACTTTCGTATCTGCTCGACTTGTTGGTCTCGCAGTTAAGCTCCCTTATACCTTTACGCTCTTAGAATGATTTCCATCCATTCTGAGGGAACCTTTGGGCGCCTCCGTTACTTTTTGGGAGGCGACCGCCCCAGTCAAACTGCCCACCAGACACTGTCCCTGATCCAGCTTATGGACCTAGGTTAGAAATCCAATAAGTTAAGGGTGGTATTCCAAAGGTGACTCCTCTAGAACTGGCGTCCTAGTCTCTTAGTCTCCCACCTATTCTCTACATAACTTACCGAATCTCAATATCAAGCTACAGTAAAGCTCCATGGGGTCTTCCCGTCCTGATGCGGGTAACCTGCATTTTCACAGGTATTAAGATTTCACCGAGTCCATGGTTGAGACAGTGCCCAGATCATTACACCTTTCGTGCGGGTCAGAACTTACCTGACAAGGAATTTCGCTACCTTAGGACCGTTATAGTTACGGCCGCCGTTCACTGGGGCTTCAATTCGTACCTTCGAATCATCGACTTGCGTCTATTCTAAGCACTCCTCTTAACCTTCCAGCACTGGGCAGGTGTCAGCTCCTATACTTCGTCTTTCGACTTTGCAGAAACCTGTGTTTTTGGTAAACAGTTGCCTGGGCGTCTTTAGTGTCGGTCGTCTTGCGACCACCCCTTATCCCGAAGTTACGGGGTTATTTTGCCGAGTTCCTTAACCATGGTTCTCTCGCTCACCTTAGGATACTCTCCTTGACCACCTGTGTCGGTTCTGGGTACGGGTACCTATATGATTAGCCCTAGAAGCTTTTCTTGGAAGCTTGGCGTCAGAAGATTTCGTTACTTAGTAACTTCACCATCACACTTCAGCTTATCTATAACCGGATTTCCCTAATTATAAACCTTTGTGCTTAGACCAGAATCCATTAACTGGCTCTCCCTAGCCTTCTCCGTCACTCCATCAGTCATATAGATAGTACAGGAATATCAACCTGTTGTCCATCGGCTACGCCTTTCGGCCTCGTCTTAGGACCCGACTAACCCTGGGAGGACGAACCTGCCCCAGGAACCCTTAGTCAATCGGTGGATGGGATTCTCACCCATCTTGCGCTACTCACACCGGCATTCTCACTTCCAAGCGCTCCAGCTGTCCTCACG
>CALVYD010000005.1 GCA_944371995.1 uncultured Bacilli bacterium | reverse complement strand
AAAATGTGCATTTTCTTTTAAAAATACACATTTAACTTTAAATTGCACTTATTTGTGCACTTTAGATTGATTCAACGACTTTCTTTGAATGATACAATTAGATTACAATGGTAAGTAATTATTGGAGGGTATTATGAATTATATCGCGGCAGCTATTTTTTTAATTGTGTGTATCATATGTTATTCAGCTCAAAAAAAGCAACAACAACTCACAGGATGGAAAAGTATAAAAGTTGGTCTTATCTATCTATATTTTGGAATAATGACGGGAGCATTTTTTGCTGTATAACGATTAATCACACAATAAGTATACTAATATTTTCACATCTTTTTTTAATCGGAATGATATCGGCAGCAAAAGAGAAAAAGCATAGTCTTTTAGTCTATGACTTAATAGTTGTGTCTATCTTAATATTTATATTGGGTATATATGACTTATTTCAACTAGACTTAGGAGAATCTTATATACTAGCTATATTAATTGTATTATTATTCTTATTACCAGGACTCGGATATATAGAAAGAAGAAACTATATAGCAAATAAAATTAAAAATTGTACACAAGAAGTAGAAGCAACTATTTTAAAAGTACATAAATCATCTCTCTTCCATAGTACCTATTTATATACCTAAGTTAGAGTTTACCTTTAACAATAAAAAATACAAAATTATGAAATCAAGTGAAATTTATTCATGAAGTCCTTTTTCTGTTGGAGATAAACTTAAACTATTCATTAACCCTAGCAATCACAGTGATGTCTTTCTACCTAACCCTAGACGAGAACGGTTTTTCCACTTGGCTGTTTATAGCTGGTATATCATTACTATCATTATCGGAATAATCATACTCTATTTTAGAATTCATCCATAATATTAAAACAAACTAAAAAAACGCATAACAGCGTTTTTTTATTATTCACTAACTTCTTCAAATTGTGAATTATAAAGATTAGCATAGAAACCATTTTTCTTTAGTAATTCTTCATGTGTTCCTTGCTCTACAATATCTCCTTCGTTCATAACTAAAATTAAATCAGCATTTTTAATTGTTGATAAGCGATGGGCAATGATGAAACTAGTTCTTCCTTCCATTAGTTTATCCATAGCTTCTTGAATTAATATTTCTGTACGAGTATCTACACTACTTGTTGCTTCATCTAGTATTAATATTTTAGGATTTGCTAAAATAACACGAGCAATCGTAAGTAATTGTTTTTGTCCTCCAGAAATATTATCTGCCTCTTCATTTAAGACCATGTCATATCCATCTGGTAAAGTTTTAATAAAGTGATCAACACTTGCGGTATGGCAAGCTGTTTTAATTTCACTGTCGGTTGCATCTAGTTTACCATACTTAATATTTTCTTTAATCGTTCCATTAAATAACCATGTATCTTGTAATACCATACCAAACATACGACGAATATCACTACGGTTGAATTTTGTCATATCTTTACCATCGATTAAAATACGACCACTGTTTAATTCATAAAAACGCATCAATAGTTTTACAATGGTAGTTTTTCCAGCACCTGTAGGTCCAACGATAGCAATCTTTTGACCATCTTTTACTTTGGCACAGAAATCGTGAATAATAATCTTATTCTTATTATATCCGAAACATACATGATCAAATTCGATGTTACCATGTAATCCTTCTGTTGATAGAGGATTTTCTATTTGTTGTACTTCTTCTTTTAAGGCTAAGAATTCGAATACTCTCTCACTAGCAGCAACAGCTGATTGAACTGTATTCATTACTTGAGATAATTGGTTAATTTGTTGTGTAAAGTTACGTACATATTGCGTAAATGATAAGATATCTCCTACTTCAATGCGATCACGAATAACCATATATCCACCTAATATAGAAATAACAACATAACCTAAGTTACCAATAAATTGCATAATAGGATGCATCGTAGTAGATAAGAATTGACTCTTCCATGCACTACGATATAGTGTCTTATTGATTTCATCAAATTTTTCGATAGCCTTTTCTTCTCCATTAAATGCTTTTACAATATCATGTCCACCATAGATTTCTTCTACATGTCCATTGATATGTCCTAAGTAATCTTGTTGCATTGTAAAGTACTTTTGACTCTTTTTAACAACTATTCTAAGTACTAACATACAAATTGGAATAATTAGTACTGCTGCTATTGTCATAGGGATATTAATAGATACCATCATGATAAAGATTCCTATGATAGTTGCAATACTTGTAATAATGGTTGTGATGGATTGGTTTAGTGCCTGGGATAGTGTGTCGATATCATTTGTTACGATAGATAATACTTCACCATGTGTTTTTGTATCGAAATATTTCATTGGAAGTTTGTTTATCTTTTCACTTAAGGAGTTGCGAAGTCGGTAAGAAATGTCATTTGATACTCCTGCCATAATTACTCCTTGAATACCAGAACATAAGGCACTAGCAATATATAAAGCAATTAGAATAATTACTGTATGATTAATTAAATCAAAATCAATACCACCAGTATTAGAAATCTTTCGCATTAATCCATTAAATATTTCTGTTGTAATATTTCCTAATATTTTAGGTCCAACAATAGTAAGGACAGTAGAACCAATGGCAAAAACGACTACGAAAAACATGGCAACTTTATAGTCTTTTAAGTAAGACAAAAGTTGTTTTAATGTTTTACCAAAGTTTTTTGCTTTCTCTGGAGCACCGCCTCCTCCGGGACCTCCATGACCGATTCTAGGCATTTTCTAACTCCTCCTTACTTAACTGTGATAAAGCAATTTCTTTATACACATTACAATTTTTCATTAGTTCTTTATGAGTACCAATACCTACTACGCTACCTTCATTTAAAACGACAATTTTATCTGCATTCATAATTGTTGAAATACGTTGAGCAACAATTAGTACTGTTTTATCTTTTGTAATTTTTGCAAGTTCTCCACGTAGTTTTGCATCCGTTTTAAAGTCAAGAGCAGAAAAGCTATCGTCAAATACATAAATATCTGGATTCTTAGCGATGGCTCTAGCAATAGATAGACGTTGTTTTTGTCCACCAGAAACATTGGTACCACCTTGGCTAATATCATAGTCTACTCCACCTTTTAGTTTAGAAACGAACTCTGTTGCTTGTGCTACTTCTAAGGCTTTGTCTACATCTTCATCTGTAATATTTTCATTACCATATTTAATATTATCTTTGATTGTTCCAGTAAATAGTACTCCTTTTTGAGGAACGAATCCAATCTTTTCACGAAGTTCATGTAAATCTACATCTTTAATGTTTACACCATCTACTAAAAGTTCACCATCTGTAACATCATAGAATCTTGGAATTAAATTAATTAATGTTGATTTACCACTTCCTGTAGATCCAATAAAGGCAGTTGTTTCGCCAGGATTAGCTACTAAATTAATATCAGTAATAACATCATAGTCCGCGTCTGGATAACGGAAACTTACATTCTTGAATTCTACTTTTCCTCTTTCTTCAGGTTTGAAGTCTACTAAATGATCACTATTATAAATAGTATCTTCTGTTTCAATTATTTCCATAATACGTTTTGCTGATACATTAGCACGTGGTAACATAATTGACATCATAGAAATCATTAAGAATGCCATAATTATTTGCATAGTATATTGAATGTAGGCCATGATATCTCCTACTTGCATTGCGCCAGAGTCTACACCTTTTGCTCCTTGATATACAATAACTAAACATACAAAGTTCATGACTAACATCATAATAGGCATCATAAAGCTCATGGCACGGTTGATAAATAAGTTAACCTTAGTAAGACGTTTGTTTGCCTCTTCAAATCTTTCTTCTTCATGACGCTCATTAGAGAAAGCACGAATTACTGGAAGACCTGATAAAATTTCACGAGTAACAAGGTTTAATTTATCGATTAATTTTTGTACTCTATTGAACTTCGGCATAGCAATTGCAAATAACGTAATGACAACAGCTAATATTGCTACTACAGCTACACCAATAATGTAAGTCATATCAGCATTGGTACGGATTGCTTTCATAACACCACCAATACCAATAATTGGAGCATAGAATACAACACGAAGTAAGAATACTACCACCATTTGCACTTGTTGTACATCGTTTGTCGTTCTGGTAATTAATGATGATTGACCATATGTCTTAATCTCATTTTTAGAAAAACCAACAACCTTAGTAAACACTTTATGACGAAGTGTTTTAGCAAGTCTTGCTGCCATACGTGAACCAATAAAGACAATTAGTATTCCAACTAACATTGCTGCAAGAGCAATTCCTAGCATAATAAGACCTACTTTAAAAATATACATAGTCTGAATTTGGTCAGTATCTATACCAATTCTTTGATATTCGGTTTTTACATAACTAACAGCAGCTTGATCAATAATGGTATCTGGAATATCTTTTAACTTTTTATCGATATCTTTTAGCATCTTTTCACGTTCTGCATCACTCATTCTACTAAGGGCTTGATATAAATCAACACCTTCTGGTAAATTGAACGATACAGTCTCGTCGCTATTATTATTAGATTGTTCTGCAAAACTTACAATTAACATTGGTTTTGCCATGATAGAACTAACTTTTTCAGTATCACTGTCTTCTTTTAGCTCATAAATATTTTCACCTTGATAAGTATCTGTTTTTTTATACTGATTTAAGATATATTTCTTATCATCTGTATCCATAAATAAAACTAACTTATTTAAGGTATCTTCCCCTATTGTTTCTATTGCAGCATTTTCAATACCACCTTGTTGTACACCTACATTAACAATCTTCGATGTATAATCTGGTAATGTTAAATCTAGATAGGCTTGTACAAAAAGTAATAAAATAACTGCTAAAACAGAAAAGATAGAACTTTTTAAATACTTAAAAACTTTTAACATCTCTTATCCTCCTTATAAATTCCATAACATAGTATATTAACTTTTCTCCTATATTGTTCCCTAATACTAGAAATATTATTACTCTTTACAGCTTCTGTAATACCAATTAGTAAATTATGCATAAACAAATGAAATATGAACTCTAAGTCGCTAGCTTTTATTTCTTCTGTTGAAATAGCGTCCTTTACATATAGAAATAAGGCATGACCTGGTCGATCAAATTTTTCTTTATAGATATTAAAATATAAAAATATATTTTTTAAGAATCTAGAAAAATCATGTTCTACAATTTCTTTTGTGAATACATCAAAAAGCTTAAAAAAAGAGTTTTTTATATCTCCACGGCAAGAGAGAAACACTTCCTTTGTCAAAGCGAATACTTTTTTCTTGTTTAATTCTAGGATATAACCAAATAAATCATCTTTATCCGTAAAATAAGTATAGAAACTTCCTCTAGAAATATTAGCATTTTGAATAATTCTATTTACTGATACTTCTGTATATCGTACTGTTTTAAACTCATTCATAGCGGCTTCTAATAATTTATTTCGTTTACTAGAATCTAGATTTAGAAACGTTTGACTAGGCATGGTAACACCACCTTTAATATCTATAATATGACAGGTTGTCATACAATTATTCATTATATATGACAACTTGTCATTTGTCAATAAAAAAATAAGGTAACTATGTTGTTACCTTATTTAATTAGTATATTGTACAGAAATACCAATAGGACAATGTTTAATATATTTTTCTTTCACAAGTCCTGTCTGTCTATGTGGCACCGGATCTATTAATTTCATTTCTTTAGATATTAATATTGAGTAACTATCATTTTTTAATTCATCACAATTTGATTGAATTCTTTGAGCAGTATCTATTAAGTTTGTCTTATTAGCAACCTCTGCTAAACTCTGTTGTGATTGGAATAGTCCTCCTACTACTTGTAATTCTGTATGTATTTCTTTGGAATCATAATCTGTAAATCTGTTCCATGTTTTTAGCAATCTTTCTTCTTCTTTTTTACTTGTTAGAGAAACAGATGCGATAGAAAGATAGTTATATACTGTCGGTATAATAACGATATTACCTACACCTGGAATAACAAAATCTTTATAAACTGGCAAATCTTGTTTCGTTAAAATCGCAGATGAGGCGTTTTTTTCGGAGAAAAGATGATAATCTCCTCGTTTTGCTAGTTCTATTCCTCTTTGATAGGCATTCTTTCCTTGTAATAAAACGACATCAAAAGAATGTTCTTCTTGAATATAAGAGGAAGCAATCTTCATCATCGCTTCATTTTGCCCTGGTATCATTCTTCTAGAAAGTAAAAAATTAGGAGAAAAATCCATGCTCATAATTTTTAATTGTCTCATATAATCACCTATTCTATTATAATTCGTCGGTTTTTATATTATAACAAATTAAAAGAATTAAGTAAACTTAATTCTTGAGATTATGCTTTTTTCTTTTTCTTCTTTGAAAAATGATAAATTACAAAGCCTATGAAAGCAATAATTAAAATAATTAGAATAATATGTGAATACTGACTCATCACTTGTTCTATCTTCTTCCAGTTCTCCCCTACTTTACTTCCTACAAATAATAAGACTGTATTCCAAATAAGAGAACCTGTTATTGTATAGATTAAAAATTTTGACATAATCATTTCACTCATACCTGCAGGAATGGATATTAGACTACGAACAACAGGAATAAAGCGACAGAAAAATACTGTTTTATTTCCTTTGGCATCAAACCATTTATCTGCTTTTTCTATGTCACTTGCTTTTAGTCGTAATACTTTACCTATTTTACCTGATACGATTTTCTTTAATCTTTCCTTATTTAAAATCTTTCCAATATAGTATAAAACAATGGCTCCAACCGTAGATCCTAGTGTTGAAAAAATAATCATTCCAAATAAATTCAATTTAGAATAAGTAGTCATAAAGCCACCAAATAATAATACTACCTCTGATGGTATTGGTGGAAATATATTTTCAATAAATATTAGAAAAAATATTCCAAAATACCCGAATTGATTCATAATCGATATAACAAACTCTTCCATAATTCCTCCTAATAAATGTTTAGACTATCTCATTATAGCATATCTTTTTTCTTTAACCAACAAGCAATTAAAAAAGAAAGTAGAAAAGATACAATACAGACAACTAAGAAAGCAAACTCAAAGTCTTCTAGGAAGCCTAATGGTACATTCATTCCTAAAAAAGAAGAAATCATGGTAGGAATAGAAAATACAATCGTAATGCCTGCTAAAACTTTCATAATTACATTTAGATTATTAGAGATAATCGTACCATACGTATCCATCGTAGAATCTAAAATATCACGATAGATGGTTGACATTTCTATACACTGTTTGTTTTCAATCATAGCATCTTCTAATAACATTTTATCTTCTTCATACATAGGTAAAATGTCTTCACGATGTAATTTTTCTAAGACATGACTATTAGCTTGAAGAGAAGTAATAAAATATACTAAGGTCTTTTGAATATTTAAAAAGTTAATTAGTTGACGATTACTTGTCGATTTATAAGTTACTTTTTCTTGTTTTTGAATATCTTCATCAATAGATGCTAAAGTATTTAAGTAAACTTCTGCTGATTTTAAGAATATTTGAATTAAAAATCTAGACTTTTTATAAGTAAAAAATGTTTCTACTTCACCATTTACAAAACTATTTAGGAATTCATGTTCTATTAATGATACGGTAATAATATGGCAATTATTACAAATAATGATTCCTAACGGATAAGTAATATATTTGTTTTTAATACTTTTATCTTTCATATAAGGAACATCTAAGACGATTAGGGTTGCTCCCTCTACTTGTTTAATTCTTGGTAATTCTTTTTCTACTAATACTTGAGAAATGATACTCGCTGGAATATTTGCTTCTTTTGATACTAAATCAATCTCATTTTGGGTAGGATTTACTAGACGAATCCAACAGTCCTTTTCTATTTTCTCACAAGATAAAATCTTAGGATTATCTAATTCATGTTTATAAATCTTCATCATAAAAAACACCTCTGTTCTATCTTATATAGAAAATATAATATGAATTAGATAACTTGTCAAGAAAAGCAAAAAAAATCAATCCGTTAAGATTGATTGTAGAAATTCGACATCTTGTAAAAGTGTCAAATACATAAACATATGGTACCCTGTACGGGTTTCGAACCCGTGTATACTGCCTTGAGAGGGCAGCGTGTTAAACCACTTCACCAACAGGGCAAAAGATTGGTCATTCACATGACCATTTAATAGTATCATAAATCTTTTGTTTTTACAATAGAAAAATGAATTAATTCTCATCTCTTGAAGATTTTCTAGGTTTTTTACTTCTAGTTTTGATAAGCTTTGGTGCTGGACTATCATAAAATCCTGGATTGCACATGGCATATTCTTCTGGTTCTAAGAACTCTTCTTTTTCTCCCTGAGTATTAAAATTATGTGTCATTTGTAGTATGAAATCTGTATCTGTATCCATGTTTTTGCTATTTGATGGTTTGCTAGTTTGATAATGAGGTATTTCGTATTTAGATTTCTTTTGAGGTTCCATTAAAAAAATACTATTCTTTGGTGTTGCTTTAGTATAATAATTTTCTTTTACATATACTTTTCTAAAAATACGATAATCTCGAAATTCTAATTTTAGGTTTTCTAGAGCTTTTTCTTTTTCTCCATAATCATAGCCACTTTCTAGATATCTTTCTAGTTTAAAATAGTATTTACTTTGTTCAGAAAAATATTCTCCGATTGTACTCAAGTCTTTCTTATTTAATGCATCTTCTATTTTTTTCCAGTAACTATTTACTAAAGGACAAATTGGTACTAGTGATAATGTTTTATATCCTTCCTCTAGTAAAACTGTTTTCTTCTGTATTTGCATTAACAATGAATTTATTTCTGGATCATCAAAAATTGTTTTAACATAATAGTAATTATCACTATAATGATTCCATACACGAATAGAAAAATGATTTTTATCTTGCATTTTTTCTGGTAGCATTTCTATCAAATCCATCGTCGTCATACTAGATGTTAATTTATCTATATTTTCTAGACTATTTAACGGAATGTCTTCTAGTGAAATTATTTGCTCGTTTTGATATGGTTGTTTTTCATATTGCCTATATAGAGAACCAATTAATTCATACTTACTCATTACACATACTCCCTCTTTATTTGATAATGATTATACCATAATTTATAGAAAAAAGAAAGATACTACTTTCTCTTCTTATAGTGAAAATACCTTTTTACTGCAAGATAGTGTTGGTCACTATCATCAATGGATTTACAAAAGTCATCGTCTATTTTTGTTTTTTTCTCTAGAGCTTTTTGATAGGTAGAAAATAATTTTTCTTCTAATACAGCTGGCTTATCTTTATTTTTGACAATATCTATAAAAGCTAACCATAAAGTTTTATCTCCTGGTTCTAAAATATCTAATGTAGAATTATGAGTCTCTTCATTTTCTAACTGTAGTCCATCCTCTTCTAATAATTGCATATGAAAGTCTTGGTTTAGAGATAAATAGCTAATAGTGATGGCAGTCATTAAAAAATGAATTGCTTCCTTATTTTTACTATCTATCGAGATACTTGGACCTTCTAATATCTTTTGTCCTATGGTAGTATTTGTTAGGTTTATAGAAAATAAATATTTAGATTTCTTTTCCTCTATTTCCTCTTTAGATATGGTAGTTGTAATGCCTAAGTCTTCTCTTTTTCTTACCAAAATTCTAAAACTATCATACGTATCTAAATATTTGTTAAACCAGTCAATACATTCATTAAATAAATAATTTTCATTATTTTTAAATTCATCTATCTTTAAGTCTGCTATTTTTTTCATATCTTACTACTCCTTACTATTTTTTTCTTAACGTTAATAGCACTTTTTGTTCGTTATTTTGTATTGTTTAGTCTTTTCTTTCTTTTCTTCTAAGATTGTCTTTAACTGATATTCTTCTCCGTCATATCCATATATAATAGCATTTTCTGAATCATCAACTGTATCACCAGTAACCTTAAAACCAGAATAAGTCTGCATATTCGATAATACTTCCCATTTAGCTTTCATCATTGTATTTTCTACAATATTATTTAAGGAACGAGCACCATACCCTAGTTCTAAAGATTGTAGAGCTACTTTTTCTACGTAATCATCCGTCCAATTAAAGAATACGTTAGCATAGTGTAGTGCTTCTTTATTTTTGTATAAAGGACTAATGTTTTTACGATATAGAATTTCTTTTAGGCTGTCTTTCGTATGTGCTTCTAACATGACAATTACAGGAATTCTTGCTACTAACTCTTTAGGAATGCCACCATACTCTATTAAATCTTCACTGGTTAATTCTACTGAAGGTGTATTGGTTATAGTTTCTTTTGTAAAACCTAAACAAGAGTTAGAATAGTTTTTATGTTGTTTCATTTGTATTGCTTCTGCAAAGGATCCGGTTGCCATAATCATTAATTTGTCTGTTTTAAAAGGTATTTTTCTTTTATTCACTTCTAAATAATACGTTCTTCCATCTAAATAAGGAAGTAAAGCATTTAATGCTCCTTTTCCTGCGATATCTTTATTACTATCAGAACCTTTTTTATCGATTTCGTCGAAAATGATGATTCCTTGTTCTGCTTTTTTTACATCGTTATTAGCTTCTGATAACAATCTCGTTAAAGAATCTGTAATAGAGTCTCCTACATATCCTGTTGCTGTAAGCTGAGTTGTATCAAATATAATAGAAGGTATTTCCAAATACTTTGCAATTGTTTTCGTAAGTAAGGTTTTTCCAGAACCAGTTGGCCCTACTAATAAACAATAAGATGGTAAATCTATTTGAATTTGATTAGCAATCTGCTTATTCCATACAGCAGAAATGATACGTTGTTTAGCATTTTCTTGACCAATAATTCTCTCATCTAAATATTTTTTTGCTTCGGCTACATTGATAATAGATGATTCTTCACTAGTAGTCTTTTTTGCTTTTTCTTTTTGTTGTGTTTTTTTTACTACTAGTTTATAGTTTTTTTGAATCGTATTCATATTATCCAATTCGAGATTTTTTAGTTCTCTTATTTTCTTATGGATGGTATCTGCATCCTTACTCTTTTCTGTTAATTTCTGATATTGTTCTGTTAATCTATCTAAATAATCACACGAAGCTTCTACTTCTGGTTGATTTTTTATCAAAGCATTTTCCTGGATTTGACAATAAATCATCGTAAAAAAATCAGATGTTAGATTAATAATTTCTTTCATTTTTTTCATATCACTTGTAGATAAAATTTGACTACAACTACTAGAAAAAATATCAGAAATACTAATACCTTCAAAAGATGTGTCCTTAGCTTCTTGTATCATATTCATAAAGGATAAAGATGATATAATTTCTTGTAAATCCTCGTCTTCATCATAAATTCTTTTTAGTACTTGATGAATGATATTTACGTTATCTGTTTTTAATAGTTCCTCTAGTAGAATTGAGAAATAATCTTCTTCATATTCCGTATCCTCATTTTTTACCTGTTCTAATTCATATGGAGATAGTGGATATCCATAGCAATCTACTGGCAGAATTGAACTAGTAGAAAATAAATCCATTTCCATACTTTGCCCTTTTTCTAATTGAATATTATTTAATTTATCCATTGTAGTCTGTAGGCATAAAGGAATTATTCCTGTAATATTCATGTTTTGTAAATAAAAAGCTATATTTATCGCACTATTTACTCTTTTGAAATAGTCTGCTTTAGCTTCTTCTATATCTGCGTTTGGATACTTTTGTAATAAATATTTTTCTGAAATGGTATAAGCTACTAATTCTTCTATTTGAGGATTGTTTATAGAACTAGGTTCTGAAATATCTAAAAAAGTTTGTTGATTCGTTGTATTAAAATAATATCCATTTGCAGTATCTAATGTTCCTTCTACTAGTTTTTCGGGAACTAAGATATAAAACTCGCCATTTGTTTTTTTCTTTTTCATTACTACTGCATATTTTTTATCTGTCATTTATATCACCTTACTATCCCTGTTTAACTTTCTATTCTAAACTAAAATAAATGTTTTCTCAAGAAAAAATGTAAGATAATGTAAATTTGTGAATAAGAATTAAAAAAAGCTTTTTCATTAATATTTGGAAGTGTTAGACTAATAATAGGAGGTATTATAATGAAAGATTATTTTGGATACAATCATAAAATATGTGTGGTTACAGGAGCAAGTTCTGGTATTGGCCTTGCTACTGCGAAGCTATTAGTTGAGCTAAATGCAGAAGTATATGCATTAGATATAGTAGAAAAAGAAATTGAAGGAGTAGCAAAGTTTATTGAAGTGGATTTGAGCAGTAAAGAGTCTATCGATAATGCTATGAGCCAAATTCCAACGCATATTGATTCTTTCTTTGGTGTTGCTGGATTATCTGGTGCAAAAACTAATTATTATAAAACTTTTACTGTAAATTATATTGCTAATAAATATATTACCGAAGAATATTTAAAGAATAGAATGTCTTATGGTGGTACTATTTCTTATGTCACTTCTACTGGTGGATTATACTGGGATAAATATGCTAATGAGTTTGAAAAATTTACAAATGCGAAAACTTGGGATGAAATGATTAGTGCTTTACATAGTCAAGCTAATGAAGATACCCTTGGTATGATGGCTTATCCTTTATCAAAGAGAGCAATGAACTATTATATGGCAAGTCTTGCTATTGAGTTAGGACCTAAAAAAATTAGAGTTAATGCCCTACTCCCTGGTAGCACAGATACTGGAATGAAGAAAGAGTTTGAAGTTGAAGCTGGTGGAATGGATGCTTTAGTAGCTGAAACAGGTACTGCTAAGCGTCTAGCAACTCCAGAAGAGATGGCATGGCCTTTGATATTTTTAAATAGTGATATGGCAAGCTTTATTACTGGATTACCTTTCATTGTCGATGCAGGAACTAGTGCGATGGTTGCTTTAAAACAAAAGAAAGATCGCATGGATATGAAAGTTGGTTCTAAGTTATTTAATTTAGGATTTATCCAGAAACAGTTAGCAAAACAGTTAGAACCTTTAAAAGAAGAACAGACAGATCAAAAAAATGAAGTAGCAGCAGAAAAAGATCATGAGGAAGCAGTAGATAATAACCTAGAAGAAAAGCAAGCTGAGGCTTTTGATGGATTAGAAAATAATAAAGAAGAAAATACTAATAGCGAAACTGAATTATTATAGATTCCTTACCTATCATAGTAAAAACCCGTTTCCATATAAAAGAAACGGGTTTTATTTTGCTGTTATTTTATTATTTTCCTAACATATTTAATAAGTTAATCTTAAACATGTCCTTTTCAGGGTTTGTTTTAGAAATCATAACGCCTTTATAAGTAGAAAGTTCTGCTCTATGTCCTTCATCTAAAATTCCTTCCGGGGTAATGTTTGTTAAAAGAATAATATTTTTTTCTAAGTATACAGTATAATGTAAAATAATTTCTCCATGAACTTTAGTAAATAACTCATCTGTAGGTAATTTTAATTCATATGAAACAGTTTTTTCTTTTTCACTTTTACTTACTTCTTTACCTAAGAAATTTCCTTTTCTTAATTCTGGATAATAAGAAAAAGTTAATTTTTTATAGGCAAGCATGTTATACTTTCTAACAGAACGTTCTTTCTTTCTAAAATCATTTTCATCTAAATATTCAAATATATAAGATTTTTCCATATATTCAACCTCCCTATGCATAATTACTTCTGCTTCAGTTTCCCCCTCTATCCTTGAAGTAAACACATTATAACACAAAATATAAAATCTGTCAAATTTGATTTGTTAGAATGGTTTTAAAGGGTTTATATTCTAAGAATTTATATAATTTTCTAGAAGTAATTTTGGTGTTTTTAAACTCTTGTCTAAAGAACAAAAGAATTAAGTAAACTTAATTCGCCTTGGTCGTCACCTTCCAAGTTTCCTGCTTCATAGACTAAGTAACCTTACTTCTCCACAGGCTTAACATCCGATAGTCGCTACCGTAGTTTTTCTTTTGTTTCTTTCTTTTCTATTTTAATTCCATCATATATTTCTTTAATCCTTCAAACATAATATTATAACTAGCATTATAATCTCTATCATGATAACTTCCACATTCTGGACATATCCAACTTCTAACACTTAAGTCTTTTACTTTCTCATTCTTATATCCACACCTGCTACACTCCTGACTGCTTGGATAATAACTATCTATTTTGATATATTTCTTTCCATATATCTTAGCTTTATATTCTAAGACTCTACAAAGCTCTCCTAGACTTACATTTGTTAGTTGTTTAGATAATCTTTTTTCTTCTATCATGTCCTTTAATTTTAGACTTTCTGTTACTATGATATCATTTTCTATTACCAGTTTTTTAGTTATTTGATGGATAAAATATCTTCTTGCATTCTTTAGTTTTTGATGTAGTACTGCTAGTTTCTTTTTGGTTTTATTATAATTATTGCTTCCTTTTACTCTTCTTGACAATTCTCTAGAACATCTTTTTATCCTTTTTTCATACTTTTCTATTAGTCTCGGATTTCCTATTTTTTCATTATCACTTGTAATTACAATATCCTTAATACCTAGATCAATTCCTATTATTTTTCTAGGTTTTAATTTTGTATATACATCATCCTCTTCTACTAACACACTAACATAATATTTTAAAGTAGACGCTTGTTCTATAGTAGCGTTGATAATTCTTCCAGGCAAATACTCTAAATCTCGATATCCTTTTATACTTACTTCTTTTAACTTAGGAAGTTTTATTATGTGTCTTTTTAAATCTACTTCTATACTTTGATATGTTTTATCTTTATAAGTACTACTTATACAGTTTGTTCTATAACTTCTTTTAGAGTTATATTTTCCCTTAAACTTAGGATATTCTCCTTGTCCTTTATACCATCTTTTAAAAGCGTCATCTAAATTAAATAAACTACATCTTAGGCTACAAGAATCTACTTCCTTTAAATAAGGACGTTCTACTTGCAAGTTTTTTAAATCTTTTATCATATCAAAACAAGATAAAGAATCTTTTCCTTCATCATAAAGTGCTTTTTGCTTTTCTAAATAATGATTATATACTACTCTAGTACAACCAAATGTTTTGTGAATTAACTCTATTTGATTAGTTGTAGGATACAAACGAAACCGATAAGATTTATACATAATATCCCCTCCTGATGAGAACACTATATAATACGTTTGTTCGTATGTCAACTATTTTTTATCAAGTTTTCAAATTCGCATTTTGAGGAGCAAATTCCTAATATATTAAAAAGATGACTTTTGTCATCTTTAGTATCATTTTCTATTTTGTATATACAAATACTTCTTCTGCTTCTTCTGCATAATTTTCTGGATTTTCTGCCATATCATTTACAATAGCTTCAGCCTTTTGTTCATTTGTTAATTCTTGTTCAGTTTGTACTTCTTCTACTGGTGTTTCTTCTACTGTCTCTTCATATTCTATAATTATACGATTACTGTCTGGCATTTGAGTGATACTATACTCTTCTTCAATAGTGTTATCACTATTACTATTATTTTCGGTATTCGTTTCTTCTGATACTGTATCTTCTGTCGTATCTGTGTTACCAGTAGCCTGACTTTCATTAGAATCTGTATTCTCTACTTCTTCACTAGGCTCATCGTATTCAAAAAATGTCTGGCCGTTTGTTTCTCCTACTTGGAAATTATCTAATTCTTCTTCTGGATTGTAAGTCACTTCTACTCCCTCTGTATTAGCTACTTCATCAGAGGTATTATTGTAGGTTGCTGTTGGAGTTTCTGGAATAGGAGATGATTCTAAATTATCTGCATTATCATAGCTATAATCATTATTACTTAGGGTAGTATAACTAGCAGTTGCAGTTGTATAAGATTGCGTACTTTCTCTAACTACTGCAGGTTCTTTCACTGGTTCTACAATGGTTGCTTCAGTTAATACTGGTTCATCTTCCTTTTTTTCTTGTGCTTCTTCTGGTTGCAACACTATACTTTCTCCTAGCGTGTTTCCTATGATCAAATCACCATTGGCATCTAAATTAAATTGCCAATTTACTAATGATTTAAACTTATCTAATTGACTTAAATCACGATTTTTATCACTTTTATAATATGCACTTTCATCTTCTAAGCTGTTAATTTCAGCATCTTTATATTGCTCATAGGTAGGATTTTCTGAATCTTCGGTGCCATTTAATGCATTGGCCATGTTAAAGTTTTCTGTTGCTTTACTGTATAATCCTACTTCATTAAAATATGTAGTTACTTGATCAACTAATGTTTGATCGATTCCTAAATCATCAAATAAAGATGTAGCTGCTACTACTATTGGAGCAACTGCTAATTTATATGACTCTATTGTTCCTTGATTAGTTGAGGTAATAGCAAAGTCATTTACTACTCTTTTATATAGTTCAGTTACTGCTTTAACTTGATCTTCTCCTGTAAGATTTTTACATTCGTAGAAAGTAGTCTCGTAGTCTTTAACAAAAGTTTTTCCATTTTCATCATTGATTAATTTATCTAATTGTACTGGATTATTATCTGTTGCTAGAACAAAAGCTCCTAGTAATTGTAAATAGCCTTCTTTATAGGCCTTCGTAAAATCGATAGCTTCAGAACCATTAAATATTGCTTGAATATCTTCTTTAGAATAATTATTATATGCTGAATTAAGAGCATTTGCTTCGGTATAAGTAAGTACTGTACGTATCTCTCCTGCTTCTTTATCTAAGCAATTTTTGGCAAACGTAATATTATAACCATTTAAGAAATTAGATATTTTTTCCATTTCTTGTTGTTGTATATTGCTACTTGTAATATTTAATAATTGTTCTACAGATAAATGCTTAAAATCATCGTTTGTAATCTTTCCATCACGAATTAACTGAGAAACTTGGTCTGCAGAAAGTTTATATTCTTTTATTAAATTAATAATATCTGCTTTAGAAAGATCATTTAAAATATCCGCTTCAGATTCTACTTTTGATTGTGGATTTAGGGAAAGTTCCTTTTTTTGACATGAACTTATTCCGAATGCTCCTGCAACCATTAGTACTGCTGCAAAGATAGCTGCTTTAACTCTGGTAAAAAATCTTTTCCTTTTTCTGGTTTTATTTTTTGCTTTTTTATTCTTAGATTTTGTTCTTTTACTGAAAAACTTATTCTTATTCTTGTTGTTATTTACATTTTCACTTTTTTTCTTTTTAGATTTTTGGAAGAGTTTTTTCTTTGTGTTTGATTCTGCATTTTCGTTATTTTTTTGCAACGCTTTTAATTTTTTTCTTTGTAAAATATGAAGCGTTGCATATTCACAAGCTTTTACAATGGTTTTTTCATATATAAACATAAATGGTTTTAAAATGAAGTTTTTTATTGTCTTCAATTTATTTTTTATTTTTTTAATAAGTGTTGTTTCTTCTTGAGAAGTATTTTCCTGTTCCTTTTTCTTCTTTTTAGGAGTAGTAACACCGCGATATTTCTGGAAATTTGCTTCTAATTTTTCAGGTGTTGTTTGTTTCATTTTAATGTTTTCCCTTTTGCATAGTTCAACAGCATCCTCCATAGGAAGCATTTCTACACTACCATCATCGTAGAAAACTGCTGCCTGAGTACGCTTTGTTGTCGTGCTACCTACAACGTCATTAACTGAAAATTTTACAATATTTAGAACTTTTTTCTTTTTCATAATTATCCCCCTTGTATTACAATATATCATATATTTTTATATATCATAATTTTACTGTTTTTTTTGTTTTACTTATCTTATTCTCACATATATTATTATCACAATGTGTATAAAATCCTAGGTGTACTAAAAGATAATTTTCTTGCTTATTATCTTTTAAATTTATTTTTAATAGATAATCTTGTCCTATTTTTGTTAGTTTTATATAACTTTCGGTTTCATCATAAGTATTGTTGTTTTCAACCGTTAAAGAAGTGATTAAGTTTTGCTTTTTCATATCTTGTAATGTTAATGTGCTTGAATCTCCAATATTAGTAGGAAGTTTTTCTTCTGTATAATAAGTAAGGGCTGCTTTCTTCATTTTTTCTGTATTGTTAGCATATACTTTTGAAGTTAATGGTGAAAGATAGACATCCTTATTTTTACTATTTGTGATTATAGTAGGTTTTACTAAGTTTGGTAATATATCTATGATGAAAAAAACAAGTACTATTAATAATATTATTCTTAATAAAAAAGGTTTACATGAAAAACCACGTTGTTCATATTTTTCACTATACATATAGCCTCCCTCTTTTCCTTTTTCACTCACCTCTTTTTTATCGCTATTATACTACCACTAAAGACAAAAAAAGTCAAGACTAACGCCTTTTTAGCTCTACAATAGTCTCGCCTTCATTAAATATATCTATCTTTGCATTTTCTACATATTTATTTTTGCTTAGTACTTCTTTGGTAGTTTTACGAAGTATGCCAGTTCCAATACCATGAATAATTACTGCTTTTTCGCATCTCATTTGATAACAATCCATAATAAAATCATTAATCATAATCCTAGCATAGTCACGATCGAATCCATGTAAATCTAAGACAGGATAACGATTATATAAGTTCATCATATTCAAGTACTTCTTTTAAGTCTGGAATCGAACATCTTGCACCTACTCTTGTGATGGAGATTGCAGATGTAATTGATGCATAATGAATTGTATCTCTTAAAGAATATCCGTTACCTATGAAATAAGTAAATGCTCCATGGAAGATATCTCCTGCACCAGTAGAGTCTACAGCTTGTACTTTGACAGTTGGTAGTATTTCATAATCGTCTAGTTTTGTAAAACTTCCTTTATCTTCTAGTGTAATTACTACAGTGTTTTGAAAGAATTCTTTTAATCTGTCATAGCAGTAAATTAAACTACTCATATCATTAACATCAATTTTTCTACCTGAAAACTCTTCGGCAAATGTTTTAGAACAAACAACATATGTTACTAGTTTTCCTAAACGTTTCGTATCGTCCGTTAGTCTTCCTGCATCGATGACGCTAATAGCATTGGGATTTGCTCGTAATACAGCTTCTGCTGTTTCAGGATGTTCTCCATCTACTAAAATTAAATCCGCATGAATATTGCCATTATGATTTAATTTACGAATAGGTGGTTTTTTTGATGTGATAATTGTTCTACTACCATTGGAACGATTGGCAATAATATAGCTACTAGAAGTCATAAAATCGGGATGTACTTCTATACATTCTGTAGAAGCATGAACTCGTTCAAACTCATGGATTATTTGTTGCCCGTAATAGTCATCACCTACGGCACACATGATAGTGGTATCCATGCCCCATTTAGCTAACAAATAAGCCCCGTTTGCAGCAGGACCTCCTCCACATTCCATATGTTCATGAATTCTATATTTTAAATTTTCTGTAGGATAAAAATCCATTGGTAACGTTGTATCATAAGTAGAATGACCAACACAAACTACTTTCATTAAATCACCTCTTTATCTTCTTTTATTATTATAGCAAAAATAAAATATAATTTCTACGTAAGAGATTGTATTTTACGAAAGGTTTACTTATAATTTTTTACTTACATGGATTGTTGCTATTATTTGTTTGAGATATTCTAACATTACATATGTATTAGATAACTAATATGGTTTTAAATTTATCACTGTAATTATTATTTCTATATTTTCATAACAAATAAAAACTTCATTAGAAATTTCTAATGAAGCTTATTTTAATATCCTCGACCATCTTTATATTTTTGAGGACATTCAGTCCCTGTTCCCCAGGAAGTAGGTGATTGTTGACCATTACCAGCTTTATCTACAGCAATAACATTAATAC
This sequence comes from uncultured Bacilli bacterium, assembly GCA_944371995.1. Lineage (GTDB taxonomy): Bacteria > Bacillota_I > Bacilli_A > RF39 > UBA660 > Faecimonas. The sequence goes on along the minus strand of CALVYD010000005.1, from coordinate 54,462 downwards.
ACCAATCAGCACAAAATGCTTTCGTATTTCCGTAATTAAGATTGTTCATTTGTGCTGTAGCATTGGTTCTAGGAAAGGTATAATATCCATTTCCTATACTTTGCACATTATTAACATTTACATATTTGTAACGGTAAGCGTTATCATAGCAACTATCCTCTGTACACTGTGCCTTTGCTGTTGTATCATCATTTTTATAAATCCAGTATGTAGGTGCAATAACAATTTGAAAATGATCGATACCACTATGAGAACTATTAACCTGCGGATCATACGCTCTAACATTAAATACATCTACTCTAAAAATCAAAACAGTAGGATCAGCGTATTTTAATGGATTCGTATTACAGATCGGATCAGGAGCGGTATATTCATAATCAAAACTTTCTACAACCGGTGGAGTCCAATCAATCTTATACTCTATTGTTACTTCATCACTAACATTTCCTGCATAATCATATACTCGATATTTACTTGTTCTAATTCTCTCAGTGCGTATCCAGAAATGATTCCAATTTGGTTCATTATACCATCCACTATTACTATCATTATACTGCACTTCTTTTACTCCGCTGGCATTATCCTTTGGATATAAATCACGATACAATCCGTGTCTTGACCATGTCCCTGAAATATAATTTGCTCCTGTAGTATCATCAGTCAATTTATATCCTAACGTTGGTTTCGTTTTATCTATTCTAATATAAGTTGATGCGGATTCTGAACATAAACCCGATTTACTACATACTCTAATATATGCTAATTGGTTTCTTTCTCTTTCAAAGTTTGTAGTTACAAAGTTATTTGTTGCGGAATTAGAATAGGTTACCCAGTTACTATTGTCATAACTATATTGCCAATATCCTATGATATTACTTGGTGATGTGGTCTTTACCGTTAAAGCAAAGTTATAGTTTACCCATTTTTCATTTGTTGGATTTTGTATGGTTGGTTTATTTGGTCTTGTATTTATATTTACTTGTTGTGTTGGACATTCTCTCGTATTTCCAGCATTGTCTCTAACAGTTCCTGGTGATACCCATTCATTCATATCGTTAGTGAATGTTCTTGATACATTTCCTGTACATCCACTAATGCCATCGCTACATATTCCTGTGATTGTTACTGGTCCTATTGTTGCGTTACTACTTCCTCCACTACTTACACAGTTCGGAGCGGTCCAGTCAATCATAAAATGTAAAACTACTTCATCACTGTAATTTCCGGCATTATCTTTTACTCGATACCTTCCCGTTTGATTACCTTCACCTATATAAAAATTGCTTAAATTTGGTTCGTGATCCCATCCACCTCCAAGATTATATTGGGTTTCTAGCACTCCGCTTCCACCTTTATCTGCTGGATACAAATCACGGAACACTCCATTTCTAGTCCATGTTCCTGGTTTATAAGGTTGACCCGTTGTATCTTGTGTCAATTTATACCCTAATGTCGGCCTAGTTTTATCTATATATTTATTTACTGTACAGGTATTGGAATTTCCTGCTTTATCTGCTATTGATATTTTGTCAGTTGTTCCTTCTGTTGTGAATGTCTTATTAAATGTTGGTGCGCTACATCCACTCAAACTATCGTTACATCCTTGACTAATATATCTATCTTTATTTATCCATGTTGTACTTGATCCTGATGCTGTTCCACATGTTGGTTTTGATTTATCTATATTATATGTCGCATCTGTTCCACATAATTGGTGATTTCCTGCAATGTCATATACTCGTACTCCTACTTTTCGGTATCCTTCTGCTGTGATAGATTTTTGAGTAACACTCGGTTTATTGGTACTCCATTCTTTCCAGTCATTATCTCCTACTTTGGTATACCATATATATTTAGCTGTATCATCTGTAAATTTAAACGTATAAGTAATATCTTTATTAGTCCATTTTCCAGCTGGTGTTGTTGAACTAATGGTTGGACATTTTGGTGGTGTCTTATCAATATATTTGTTTACAGAACATTGTGTTTTGTTTCCTGCATTATCTTGTATTTCTATATTATCTTTCTTTCCCTCTGTTGAGAATGTCACTTCAAATACATCTTTCTTACATTTACTAAACTCTTTTTCTTCACATTCCACACTGATGGTTCTATCTTTGTTAGTCCACTCTGTACTTTCTCCTTTTGTTTTTCCACATGTTGGTTTATCTTTATCCAAATATACATTTACTTTACATTTATTGGTATTTCCTGCTTTATCTTTTATAGTAAAAGTATGGGTAGTAGTCGATTCCGTGAACTTCTTACTATAACTTTCTTTTACACAGCCACTTTCTCCATCACCACAATGTTGCGTAATGGTAAAATCTGTATTTGTCCATTTTGTTTTTTCTCCATCGGCTACACCGCAACTTGGTTTCGTATTATCAATTTTATATATTCCAAATCGCTCTTCTGTTATTCTGTCATTTCCTAATACATCTTGTACTCCATTTGCCGTTGTTGTTCGATAAGGTTCTACTACTAAATAATATTGTCCAGTAGTATCTATCATATTCTTTTTAGGGATTTTATAGCTTACTTTTGTTACACCTTTTTTATTATTATAGTTATGAGTATATTCTTTTCCTACTTTTTCTCCAGAAGTCTTTACCCAGTAATATTTAATACTTGTATTTTTATTTAGTCCACTTGCATCTGATATTTTAATCGTTATTTCTAAATCTTCTGATTTTACCCAGTTAGATTTTGATGACGGACTAGCTTCAATTATTGGTACTTCCGTATCTGGAGAATTCGTACAAGTAAAGGTTGTATCTATTTCTTTTTGGTAGACAACATCTCCCTCTTGTCTACAAGTTAGGGCGACATCATAGCGATAATCATCGTTAATCTTTCTAATTCTAACATAAGTTTCAGAATCGTTAGAACAAGTAATATCAGGATCACTAAAATCTTTGATAACATTACTTGATTTCAAAACAGAATATGGAATCGTTACACAACCAGAATTATTATTACCAAACATATCTCTGGCATTCGAATCTGTATATAGTTTAGCACCACGTTCTATAGACAGTTCATAAGCTTCATACTTTCTATTTTTGTTGGCCTGTTGAATCTTAGAAACTTGTGGCAATGCTAGTAGCAAAATAATTCCCAGAATAGCGATTACCGCAATCAATTCAATTAGCGTAAAACCATTTCTATTCTTTAACTTTTTTCCTATTCTCATACTCTATCACCATTATTTCTATTCTAATAAGATTATACCTTTCCATCGGGATACTTGTCAATGATTATCTGCAAAAAAAGATTGTTCCTTATATAAATTAAATTTAAAAAATTGACTAATAAATTAGCCAATTTTTACTTGTTTTTTATGTTTTAATAAGACTTTTATTTATTATTAATTGCAGCTTGTGCAGCGGCAAGACGTGCTACTGGTACTCTAAATGGAGAGCATGATACATAGTTTAATCCCACTCTATGACAGAAATCAATACTCTTTGGATCTCCTCCATGTTCACCACAAATACCAAGTTCTAAATCTGGTCTTGCTTCTCTTCCAAGAGTTGCGGCAATCTCTATTAATTTTCCAACACCATCTTGATCAATAGATGCAAAAGGGTCTTGGTCTAGTATTCCTTTTTGATAGTAGTCTGCTAAGAATTTAGAAGCATCATCTCTAGAATAACCAAAAGTCATTTGTGTTAAATCATTGGTACCAAAACTAAAGAATTCTGCTTCTTCAGCAATCTTATCAGCTAAAAGTGCTGCTCTTGGTATTTCAATCATTGTACCTACTTTGTAATCTACTGTAACGCCGGCTTGATCCATTACTTCTTTTGCTGTATCTACTACAATCTTTTTAACATATTGTAATTCTTTTACTGCTCCAACAAGTGGAATCATAATTTCAGGGTGAATCGTAACGCCTTCTTTTTGAACATTAATTGCAGCTTCAATTACAGCTCTTGTTTGCATTCTAGCAATCTCTGGATAAGTCACTGCTAAACGGCATCCACGATGTCCCATCATAGGGTTAAATTCTTTTAGAGAATCTACTTTATTTTTCAAGGTTTCATAAGTAATTCCTAGACTTTCTGCAAGTGGTCTCATTTCTTCTTCTGTCTTTGGTAAGAATTCATGTAATGGTGGATCTAGGAAACGAATAATAACACATTTTCCATCCATTGCTTTAAATAAACCTTCAAAGTCTTCTCTTTGATAAGGTAATATTTTTTCTAAAGCTGCTTCTCTTGATTCTACATCTAGTGCAGTAATCATTTTACGGAAGTTAAATATTCTTTCTTCATCGAAGAACATATGCTCTGTACGGCAAAGCCCGATTCCTTCTGCTCCAAATTTTCTTGCCTGAGCTGCATCTCTTGGTGTATCGGCATTAGCACGAACTTCTAGTACTCTATATTCATCAGCCCAGTCCATAAATGTTTCAAAATTTCCAGTAATACTAGCATCTACTGTTTTTACTTGTTCTGCATAAACTTTACCTGTACTACCATCTAAACTAATATAATCTTCTTCTTTTAAAATACGTCCATCTTTTAATGTTAATGTTTTTGCTTCTTCATCAATTACTAAGTCTCCACAACCAGATACACAACAAGTTCCCATACCACGAGCAACAACAGCTGCATGAGATGTCATACCTCCACGAAGAGTTAAAACCCCATGAGCTAGATTCATTCCTTCAATATCCTCAGGAGATGTTTCTAATCTAACTAAAATAATATCTTTTTCTCCATCGTTATGCATACGAATAACGTCTTCGGCAGTAAAAGCTATCTTACCTGTTGCAGCACCAGGCGATGCAGCAAGACCTTCTGCTACACATTCTGCTTTCTTTAGGCTTTCTTCATCAAACATCGGATGAAGTAATTGGTCTAGTTGTTTAGGGTCCACTTTTAATAAGGCTTCTTCTTTTGTAATCATACCTTCTTCTACCATATCAACTGCTATCTTTAAAGCTGCGGTTGCGGTACGTTTACCATTTCTTGTCTGAAGCATAAATAGTTTTCCATCTTCAATCGTAAACTCCATATCTTGCATATCTTTATAGTGATTTTCTAGAGTTTTACAAATCTTTTGGAATTCTTCATAACATTCTGGCATTACTTCTTTTAATGTATCAATAGATTGAGGCGTTCTAATACCAGCAACAACATCTTCTCCTTGAGCATTCATTAAGTATTCACCAAATAAGTGATTTTCTCCTGTAGCAGGGTTTCTAGTGAAAGCAACTCCAGTACCAGAAGTTTCTCCTCTATTACCATATACCATTTCTTGAACATTAACAGCGGTTCCCCAGCTACTTGGAATATCATTTAATCTACGATAAGTGATTGCTCTATCGTTCATCCAACTTCTAAATACTGCTTTTACGGCAGCCATTAATTGTTCTTTTGGATCTTGAGGAAATTCACTGCCAGCAAGGCGCATGTATTCCTCTTTATAAATCTTAACTACTTCTTCTAAATCTTCTGCTGTAAGTTCAGTATCAAGTTCTACTCCCTTTTCCTTCTTTATCTCATCAAATTTTCTTTCAAAAGAAGATTTTGGAAATTCCATAACAACATCAGCAAACATTTGGATAAAACGACGATATGAATCATAAACAAAGCGTTTATTATTCGTAACTTCACTAAATCCTACTGCTACATCATCATTCATTCCTAGGTTTAATATGGTATCCATCATACCAGGCATACTAGCACGTGCTCCACTTCGCACAGATACTAATAATGGATTTTTTCTATCTCCTAGTGTCTTTCCAGTAATTTTTTCTAGCTCTTCGATTTTCTCATCGATTTGCTGCATAATTTCATCAGATAGCTCTCTGTTATTATCATAATAACTTGTACAAGCTTCTGTAGTTACTGTAAATCCTCTAGGAACAGGTAATCCTATATTAGTCATTTCTGCTAGGTTTGCACCTTTTCCTCCTAATAGATTTCTCATATCTTTACTGCCTTCAGTAAATAAATAGACGTATTTCATTTATTGCCTCCTATTCTCTATTTACTTTAAGTATAACACAATTGAATTAAAAGCAAAGAGTTTTTTTCTTTCTAACAAAAGAAAAAAGAGTTATTTTACAAACTCTCTTAACTCTGCATCATCCATAAATCCTACGTTTTTCTTTGTCATCTTTCCTTTTTCAAAAATCATAACTGTAGGAATAGACATAATTCCATATTGTCTTGCAACATCTTCTACTTCATCTACATTTACTTTATAAGTATCTAAGTTCATTTCTTTACTAACCTTATCTAATATTGGACTTAACATTTTACATGGTCCACACCATTCTGCATAAAAATCAATCACTACTTTATCTTTCTTTATTACCTCATTAAATTCTTCTTCATTTTTTATATAATTCATATTATTTTATCTTCCTTTCTTTATATATTATTTATCATATCATATCTTTTTATCACTTATTCATATTTTTCTATTACTTTTTCTAGTCCGTCAATATCTTTTAATTTATCTAAGGCAATTAATTGTCGTGCTGTTTTAGGACTTACAATATTATATTTTAAGAATACATCCATAGTTTCTAAGTTTGCTTCATTTTTACTAATTTCTCCTTTGGACAAATCCTCACCTAATTCATAAATTTCGTTTATAGATTTACTAATTCCTTCAGAACTTGAAGATAATATAGGACTATTATAAACAATAGAATTTGCTATTTTACTTTCTTTAAAAATATTAGTGTCTTTTAAAGGTATCAATAATGCAAGTAATACTACGAAAGTGATTACATATCCTGTTATCAAGGCAACCAGTGCACCAATGATTTTTGATGGAAGCCATAAGATAATTGTCATATGTACTAGTTTTTGAATTCCACTAGATATTTTAACAATAAATAGATAAATACTAAATAGGAAACTATATATGATAATAAATGCAATTAGCTGGTATAGTAAAATATTTAATACTGTTACACCTTGTAAGTTACCTGCAAAATCAAAGAATGGTAAAAACTTACAAAGCAGATTACCTATTACTCCTTTTAATAGAAAAGAAATAACAAATACAGCAATAATACCAACTAAAGAAACAATTTCTTTAATGGCACCTCTTTTAAATCCCAGAATGGCAAACATTATCAAAATTAATATAATTGCAACATCTAAAATATTGATAGTCATAACTTCAACTCCTTATAATATATTATAGAAAAAAAGACTAAAAATTTCTATAAAATTGTTTAAAAAAATGATAAGATAGATAAAAATGTCTAAGGAGCGTCAAATGAATATGAAAACGAGTATTATGCAGAAATTAAATAATTTTCAAGAACATCTTAATAATAATGAAGTGATTGCTTTAGGAATTGTTCGTCGTATTTCAAAATATCTAGATATGTATGGTGAAGCTTCTATTTTTAATAAAATGAGTCTTATTGAGATAGAGAAAAAAGAATTTATTGAAAAAATATTAAAAGATTATGAAGAACAAGAGGTCATGGTTACTCCACTGGAAGAAAAATTTCTTCACTATATTATAGAAGAAGTTAATATTGATTTAGATGAAGAAGAACAAGAGATATTTATAAAGTCAGTCATGGATAAAATTATCAAACCATTACATAATTCATATACGAGTCAAATTTTAGATCAAGAAGCTGTTTTTTCTTTAAATTTTTGGCAAAAACAAGCAAAAAATAAAAATTTCTTGGAATATCTTTCTGTCTTATATTTTGATAATGAACAACTACCCTTTTATATTTGTTCCTATCATCGTTTCAATTATTTAGAGTCGCTTTCTTTAGCAAAAGAGAAAATAGCAGAATTAGTACCAGTTTATGAGCAAATTATGGATCAAATTTTTACCTATTCAGAAGAAAGTAGTTACGGGCATTATCTTCCTTATCCTTTGGATATCAAATTTGGAAGAAAAGATTTTTTAGCCGATTATATTATGAAAACACCTAAAGAAAAATTTCATCCAAAAGCAAAAGAATACTTCTTAGAAAAAAATCCCTATCATAATTTTACTCTTGCAATACTTTCTAGTGATAAATTTACAGAAGAAGAAAAACTATCTGTCATCCATAAGCTTAATCGTTATAAAGACATTCCTAAAAAGCAAAGAGGATATTATGAACGTACTTATGATGAAATATTAAATCAGTCATACTTTGTTAGTATATTTATGATGATAGAGCATGTAAAAGATGATGTTGTTGCTATTGATACGAAAAAGCTATATGAATTAGAAGAAGTAGAACAAAGAGAACTATTAAGTGATATTATAGATGAAGATAAGCTTCGTGGTAGATATCAGCCTTATTATTATGATTATTATAGCTGGCCTATTTATATTAAAGATGGAAAAACTAAAGAAGAGATAAAAGAGTTTTATGTAGAAAGTTTTATCGCATTAACCAGATTTTTAAAGCAGGAAGAAAAGATACATTCTTTTTCTTTAACTAAAACAGGTACTATTTATAAAGATGAGGAACATTTTCAAAAGAAAAGATATGTCGAGCACGAATATCAAGAAGAAATTATTAAAACAAGTGATGATGTCTTACAAAAGAAAAAAACTTTTTTAATAATTTCTTACCCTAATAAAAATAGACTTTCCTAAGGTAATTTGATACAATAAATTAGAGGTGGAAACATGAATATCGTTATTAAAGTAAATGAAGAGACAAAGCAAAAAATGATTGAATATTATAAAGACAAAGTAAGAGATAAAAAAATACCTTATGCTATTTTCCAAGCGCAAGAAGAAGATACGGTAATTACCTTATATGAGTCTGGAAAAGCAATGTTTCAAGGGACTAGTGCTGATGTAGATGCGGCTTTATGGGGAACGGTTTTAGATAATACTAAAGAGAAAAAAGAAGAACAAAAAAAGAAAGATGAAAAATATCATAACTGTTCTTCAGTTGGATCTGATGAAGTTGGTACCGGGGATTATTTTGGTCCTATTGTAGTTACTGCTGCTTATGTAAAGAAAGAAGATGTGGAACGTCTTGAAAAATTAGGTGTTGGAGACTCTAAAAAGATTACTGATGAAAAAATAAAGAAGATTACTCCAGAGTTAATTAAGATTGTAAAGTATCGTAGTATGATTTTGACAAATCAAGAATATAATGAAAAATATACTAAAGATATTAATATGAATAAAATAAAAGCAATTCTTCATAATAAAGTATTATATCAGTTGATGACGGAAGAAAAACCAGAGGTTGACTATATTGTTGTAGATGAGTTTGCTAGAGAAAATAGATATTACGAATATTTAAATAGTGTTCCTAATATTCAACGAGGCATTACCTTTATGACAAAAGCTGAGGATAAAAACTTGGCAGTTGCTAGTGCGTCCATCATAAGTAGATATATCTTCTTAAAAGAGTTTGATAAATTATGTGACTCTATTCATATTCCACTACCAAAAGGTGCTGGACGTGATGTAGATGAAATTGGAGAAGAAGTAGTAGAAAAATATGGCGAAGAAAAACTAAAAGAAATTGCCAAAGTTAATTTTAAGAACACAGATAGAATCTTACATACGTTGATATACTAAAAAGAGACCGAAGTCTCTTTATTTTTTTCTTGTATAAACTAAATGCTTATAAGAAATTCCCTTTTCTTCTTGTTTACTAAGAATGGTACTATCCCAATCTTTTTCTTTAAAAGAAGGAAAATAAACATCAGCATCACTTTCTGCATCTACTTCCGTAAGTAACATCGTATCAGCATAAGGCAACATTTGCCGATAAACACTAGCTCCACCGATGACCATAAACTCTTCTTCATGTTGCTCAATATAAGGAAGTAGTTCTTCTATAGAATGCATCACTAATACAGAATCAGGAAATTGTTCTAAACTGCGTGTCAAAACAATGTGTTGTCTTTCTGGTAATAACCCTGGTAAAGAATCTAATGTTTTTCTTCCCAGAATAATAGGTTTATGAATCGTGTGTTTTCTAAAGAAAGATATATCCTCCTTAAAGCGCCAAATCAAATCATTATCTTTTCCTAATTCTAAATTCTTACCAACTGCTGCAATCATCGTAACATTTTTCATAACTAAATTCCTTTATCAAATTTTTGTTGAGGATTTTTAGTCTTAATTAATTGACGTGGATAGTTCTTAACAGAAATATCATTCAAAGTAAAATCATAAAAATCATGAATATCAGGATTTAATTCTAAATAAGGTTCTGGATGGACACCATCAAAACAAGTAATAGGTTCTCTTCTAAGCTGTTCTACTGCCTGAGCAATATGTCTATCATATATCTGTACGTTTTGAATGTCCCAGCTAAAAGTACCTGGTTGATATCCTGTTGCTTGCGCTACCATTTGCATTAAAGATAGATATTGCATTTGATTGATACATCCCGCAACTAAGAAATCACTAGATCTTTGTATCAATTTCATATCCAAATAATCCACACCATCTCTACCATGTCTAACATTCCAAACCGTAGAATAAGCACAAGGTTTCAATCCATGTGGCTTCTTAAAATCTTCTAGCTGCCACATATCAATAATATGTCGTCTACCATCAGGATTTTCTTTTAAATCTTGGATCAGTTTTTTCATCTGCTCATAATGAGAAATAATAGATCCATACGTAGAACCAATATTACGTAAATAGATGCCATTATCATCTTTTAAATCCCAGGCATCCCACCAGGTAACACCATATTTATTTTTTAAAACCTCTAAATCTGTAGTAGCATCTTGATAAATCCAAAGAACTTCACCAATACTCTTTTTTACTGCAATAGGTCGCAGTGTTATCATTGGAGACTCTCCTTTAGAAATATCATAGGTAAATAAACCAGGATTATTTAAAGATAATGTATTCGCTGGTTTTCCATCTGTTTCATATTTAGGACGGGGATTTTCATCATAGCAACCTTCTCTAAGCAATTTATCCATCATTACTTTCGCATACATATCACCTTTTGTTCCAACAGGATTATTCTCTTTATCCAATAAATGATGACCATCCGTTCTAACTTCTGGATATTCTAAGTCAACCAATTTAAATGGTCTATCACCCTTTTCTAATAATTTTGTATTAATGTAATCAATATCTAAATTTGTCATATCATATCCTCCTAATTTACTATACCATGAAATAGAAAAAGTAAAGTGTTGCGATTGCAACACAAAAGAAAAAAGCTTTCATCAAAGCTTTTTAATAATCCCATTCTTGATTAATTTTTTCTAAATTCTCTTTACTAGAAGTAACTGTCATCTTTACCCTTCCAAGTTCATTATAATTATGAACTTCTCCATTCTTTAAATCATTTATAATACAATTTGTAATCTTTTTAAGAGAAATACTATTTACTTCATAAAAATCCAAGAAAACCGCATCATTTACTTCTTCCAATTGAACATGATTAATATTTGGATAAAATTCAATCTTTACACGTACTTGATCTTGTAAACTATCATCTTCAACAAAATCAGTATAATAATAATCATAATAGTGAATCGAAAAATCATCACTCATAGTATAAACTTTCTCTTCTGTTTCTAACTTAAATCCTTTAGGAACATCATCAATAACATTAAGATTTAAAAAATACCAAATAGATAAACCAATTCCAATAGAACTAACAACAACAGAACTAATAATAGTAATAATAATTCTTCTCTTACTAAACTTCAAATTAAAGATAAAATTCAAAATAACTTCTATTATGACAATCGAAAATACAATAATTCCTATTAACAATAAGATAGGCCCAAATAGAAATACTCCTTGAAACATTACAGCAATCAATAGTACAAAGACAACAATCGCAAAAATAGTTCCTATCACAATTGGAATTAAAAATAATAAGAATATTCCTTTTAAGCAAATAGTAATTGCTTTTGATAATAAGTCTAGTAAGCTAAAATCATTTGATTTTACTTTTACAACTTTTACTTTTTGTTTTTGTTCTGGTTGTTTTCCAGTATCTTTTTCTTCCTTGGATGGTACTTCTTCCTCTTCTATTATTTCTACTACTTCTTCTCCATCTAAGAATTTTATTTTAAAAATATAAAGGAAAGTAGCGATTGCTAAAACAACATAGCCGGCATTAAAGATAAACTCCCAGAATTTAGAGAAAAACATACTAAACCAGTTATTACCTGTATAGAATAAACTAATAACAATTTCCTTTAATAGCATAAAGGGAATGGAAAAACATAATATGACACAGATAATGATAATTACTTGAGCAAGTAGTTTTACAATATCTTTAAAACTTTTGTGTTCAAATAAGTAAATTGTCTTCTTTACATAGTTTGCTGCACTTTGGAATAGATTTTTTACAATACCAGTTGCATCTTTTCTTTCTCGTTCTTCTGTAATATCTTTATTAATTAATACATTCATATCACAATGAAAAATATTACAAAGAGCTACAATTTTATCCATTTCTGGATAGCTGGCACCGGACTCCCATTTGGAAACAGATTGTCTAGTTACTCCTAATTGTTCTGCTAATTGCTCTTGAGAAATGCCTTTTTCTTTTCTTAATTTTTGTAAGTTTTCACCAAACTTCACTTTTTCATCACCTCGCTAAAATCATACTATGTTAACCGGTTGCGTACTATCGATTTTTAGTTGTTTTTTGTAAAATATCGGTTGCATTTCTTATTTTTCATCGATTTTTACCCTACTTAAAACAGTATATAATGTTTCCTTGTCTCCTGTTTTAAATCCTTCTTTAGCAAGAAGTATTCCCTCTTTTTCTTTCATCAATAAACAAATGGCATCTTTTTTTCTCTTATTTTTTTTACATCTTCTATAGAGTATTTATCCTTTTCTTTTGATAAGTTATTTTCAACAATAATTTCTTTTTCATTTACTGTTACTTTAATATGCATCTCTTGGTTATTATTTTTTGTTAATAATCTACGATAAGACATGGTTGCTAAAATGTTTGGAAAGAAAAAATAATAAATACAACCTAGTAAAAATACTACTAAACTAAATATACCAAAAGAAATATCTTTTTCTAAGAAAGAAGAAATAGTAGATAATAGTACTAATATTAATAATACTAGAAAAAAATTGGTTTGTAGATTTACTTTATAAAACTTCTTTAACATCTTTAAATCATATACATATTCATTTACTACTTTTTTCATATTTTTCACCCTTTACAATTATATCAAAAAAAGAGGTGAAAATACCTCTAATTATTAACTTTTAGATAACTTTTAAAAACTGGTTGTGAGTAATCATGAAATCGGACTTGTTTAGATAATACTTTTTGTCTTTCATTAATCTTTTCTCTTGGATAGTCATCATCAGAAAGTTGAGGTAAAATTGTTGCGGCATTGTGATGTCCTAACTCTGCCATTTTTTTACTTCCCAACAACAAATAATCAGATGTAAAATCTTTTGCTTTCAAACTTTCCGGGTATTGACTTTCATTTCTGGTAATGGACCAAGTATTATCAACCTGATAAAATTTTCCATCAATCTCAACAACATTCCACACATGATTAGATCCAAATACACTACGTGCGTTTATATTAATAGTAGGATTATTTAATAATAAGGTAGTAGCATTGGCAATACCCTCACAAACACCAAACCGCTGCAACAAAGTTACTTCTGGATTATGAACATTAAAATTCACATCAATACCATTTGAATCTGTAATATAGATTCCTTTTTTTCCTTCAGATAAATTGTTCTCATCTACATATTGGACTCTATCTTGCAGATAATTAGAAATCAATATCAATTTATCTAACTCAGTATAACTATCCCAGTTATTACTAATTTCTGAAATAATTTCATTTACTTTTGATAAAAATTCTTTAGAAATCCTAGAAAATCCTATAATACCAAATGGACTATAATGTCCAAGATTGGAATAATAACATGCAATAGGAATATCATTAGAAGACTGAACATTCCATGAAGAATAAGCAATGGGAATAACCAGTTCTGTTTTTTCAAATTCATCGATATTGATGTAAGACCTATCTTTATTTTGAAAATCATCTACTAACCCTACTTGGATATTGGCCTGATTCTTTAATTCATTTTCTATAAACTTTAATCCCTCATAATCATGACAAGAAAACCGTTTAAAAAAGTTAGCAGAAAGCATTTTTAAAAATAAATCAAAATTTTCTTTAAACAGATTAACATCATCAATATAGATAGAACTATATTTGCTATGATTTATTAATTCCGGATGTTTTACAAAATCACTAAACCTTAGAAGTTCATATCTAATTGTTTTTTGACGCCTCCTTGGTAACTCTGATAATATAATTGTTTCTGACAATATAATCATCTCTTTCTAATTTTTAATATATTATAAAGAAAAATATCAAAATGTCAAGAACACTTTGATATCCTTTTATTTTGCCTTACCTACTAGATTTACATTTTCAATATGTTCTGGTTCATTTAACATAGCTGATATGCTTAAATAGTTTTTTACTTTGTTATATGTTTCTTCAAAATCACCAGAAGAACATAATGGTGTGGTAACAATTTTAGGTGAACGAGGTTTCCTAAAATGTGCAGTACAAGCATAAACAGAAAATTCTTCTAGTGCTGGAAAGATATTTTCAACTTGTCTACCTTGTATATTTTCTGGCACTTGTGGTAATGTTACAATCATATTTTCAGGATTGTTTATATCGGATGGCCAAAAAACAACTTTTCCATTTGCAGCTACATAATTCGCAAATTCATATCCATCACAATGATAAAGTTCTTCCCAGGGAAAATAAGTTAAAGCAGAAGGATTTTCTTTATTTAACCTAAAAAAGCATTTCTATGATTTCGTTCTTGTAATACTCTAGGTACTTTTGTTACGGTTCCATCTTCATTAATTATTATTAAACAGTTTTCTATGAACAGATTATTATCCTTTGGCATAATCATTCTCCTTATCCCACTTTTAGTTTTTAATTTTCCGTGCTAAATTTAGAAATATAAGTAGCCCTTAATATTTTACCGTTTTCTTTTTTAAAAAAGACCATTTGTCCTATTTCGTTTTCCATTTCTTCTAAAAAGTCATAACAAAAATATAAATATAAATTTCCATCTTCTCCTAAAATATAACCACTACTATTATTTATTTTTTGATAAATTTTCCCGATTAATTCCATTACTTTTCTCCTCTTTTTCCATATTTTCAATTAATAATGGTGCTTGTGCTAAATGCCTAATATAATCTTTTTTTGCTCTCTCATCATAAGGTAGTAGATTTGCTAAAATATTAAACTGATTATCAATTGCAACATACCAATCTTTATTTCCAACAATATATTGAAACGTATTAACATCGATTGGTTTAAAATTTCGTTTTTCTTTATTTTTCTTGGTAGTAGATATATTTTTATAATCAATTGCAGAATATGCAATAGAATTTACTATTAATGATAGGCGCTCCTTATCATATTCTTTATCAATATTAAATTCATAATCTGCTCTTCTTGCCTGATAAAATTTGTCATCTGACAAATAATATTTATTTTCTTGATAAGTACTACTTTTAGATATAATATAATGTGTTTTTTCTTTTTTATTATAGTCTGTATAGCAATATTTATCAATTGGTATATAGGTTCCTAGTTCATATTTTGTGTATGGTCCATTTGCAAAATATTCTGTTAGATGTAAATCTGTTGTTGTCGCTACTTCTATTTGTTGGCCTGGAATACTATTTTCACTACTTATATTAATTATTTGTTCCATTGCCTTAGAAAAAGCTTTGAAAAAGTCATCTTGCTCTTCTTTAGGAAGTTCAGGATCTATTCCATTACAATGAATTCCATTTCCACTTCTTACTATAGGGCAAACATAAGTATGTTCAGTCTTGGTATTGTTAAAATACATAATCACTGCTTGATTACTAGTTAGGCAATACCTAAAAAAATCTTCTCCTTTACCAGATATACGAAAACAGTTTTTAGAGTCTACTCCTGCTGCTAATAAATATTCTGCATCAAAAGGTGCAACTTGATAGGAAAAACCACTATCTTCTCCAGTAACCATGGGAATTGATGCATAAACTTTATTTTTTCTCTCTACATGTAATTTTAATGTTTCTTTTAGAATTTCTTCTTCACTTTTGCCATTACAATACTCTTTTGATGATATTATTTTAGCAATCGTTGATAAAAATATATCTTGCTCATTTGGCTTTAATGAAAAGAAACTAGTTTTTACTATATCTATTACATCTAATATTGAGTTTAAAGATAATTTATTTTTTCTAGCAACAGATTCTATTACGTCATATTTGTTTATTAATGTTCCTAACATTTGATTTAGTCCTAGTGCTTCCTGATTAATAATTAAACGTAGGATACAATCATTATTTTCTTTTCTATTACCTAATAAAAATTGTTGTAAGTTAGAAATTGTTTTCTGGTCATAATTTTTTAATAAATATACTAAAGATACGTCATGGAATAGTTCTTTTAACTCTTTTACCGATAACTCATGAGGTATACGAGTTGATAGCTTTTCTGCTTTGTCTTTCGTATAGTTCTCTTTTGCTTTAGCTTCTCTTTGATTAATTAACTCTAATATTTTTCCTTGTATTACCTCTTTTAATTCAGGAGAGTTTTTATATGTCGAAACAATATTTAAAAAATATTTTTCTAACTCATCAATCTCTAATGCATTTGCTTCATACAAAAGATTAGAAAAGAATTGATGATTTTCTCTTTCTAGGGCTAGTAGAAGCTCTTCTTCTATTCCATGATGATAAAATCGTTCTTGGTGCTTAGTACGATATTCTCTTCGATGATCTTTAAAATTAAAATCTGTAATTCTTATTATGGCGCTAGGAGTCATATTCGTAAATTTATCCATAATAATTTTTCTAGCATCATCATAACCAAAAATATAATATAGTTTTAATCCTACTTCTAATAATTCTTCAGGTGTAGAATTTCCTTTTGCTTTTAATAATTGAATTAATTTGTTTACTTTACCTTCTTTTAATTCTAAAATATTTTGATATGGTAAGACAGTACCATTTTTTAGCGTGATTTCTTCTAAATCACTTGCTACTGGAACTAATTGAGAAAATTTTGTATAAATCAATAATTCTTTTTCATTTTTTATCTTTAGGATACCTAAGGGATTTAATTGATGCATCTTTACTTTTTGAAGAAATGAAGTTGTGATTTCAGGGTTTAAATTACCTATACCAGTTAAATTTTCTAATTCTTCAACACTTTTTTCTTTAAATATGGCGTCAGTTATTTTGGTAAGATTCACACTTTCTAATATTTTTTGGAAACTCTCATAAGAAATAGAATCTATATAATCATAGAATTGTTCTTTATATGATGAAAAATAGTCACTTTCAAAAATGTGTTTTAATAAGTCAAAGTTATTCTCTCCTACAATATTTAGAATATTTCTTTTCTTTTTGTTTTTTGGAGATGTTAATACTTTATGATAAATTTTGGGATTATTAAGTATTTGTTTAGCTTCCTCTGGCGGTAGTTGTAAAAAGAAAGAAGAAAATATTACTGGATTTAGTTCATCTAAATATGGATTGTTTAATAATTCTTTCTGTTCTTCTGACGTCATAGAATTTAACTTTTTTATAAATTCTCCTAAAGACATTTTTGAAAGTTCAATAATCGTGTTTTGGTCATTCATAGACTTCCTCCTAATATATGTAAGAACATTTTGTAATATCATTATACCATACTTCGTTAGCAAAGAAAAACTGTGAATCTGGTTCACAGTTTAGCATTTAGTCATTATTTTTTACAAATCTATTAAACTCTTTTATTTCTGGAGTATCCATTTCTGTTTTAGCAAGCTTTT
Source organism: uncultured Bacilli bacterium (assembly GCA_944371995.1). Taxonomy (GTDB): domain Bacteria; phylum Bacillota_I; class Bacilli_A; order RF39; family UBA660; genus Faecimonas. The sequence continues at coordinate 36,666 of CALVYD010000005.1, read as the reverse complement.
CAATTAAGCTTTTTTGTTCACGAGAAAGTTTCTTTGGAGTGTATACTTTAAATATGACATACATATCACCTTTTCTCTTACGATATTTATTGTCTACTCCTTTACCACGGATACGTTGTTTATCTCCACTATTAGTTCCTGGTAAAATATTAATCTTAACATTACCGTAAAGTGTTGGAATTTCTTTTTTGCATCCCATGATTGCTTCTGTTAAAGTAAGTGGAACTTCTACGTAGATGTCATCATCTTGTCTTATAAATACATCGTGTTCCTCAACTACAAATTCTAGATATAAGTCTCCATTTTCTCCCCTATTCGTACCAGGATTTCCTTTTCCTGAGACACGCAAGCGATCTCCTGTTGCGATGCCTGCTGGAATATTGATAGTAAGTGTTTTATTTTTCTTGATTTTTCCTTTACCTTTACAATGCGTACATTTTCTCTTGAAGGTACGTCCTGTTCCTCCACAATCTGGACAAGTTGTCTTAGATAGGAAAGATCCTAGAATCGTATGCTGTTCTGAGGTGATAGTACCACTTCCATGACAAGTAGAACATTTTTCTTCATCGAATCCACCTTTACCATCACACTCTTCACAGTCTTCCACTACGTCTAAATCAAACTTTTTCTCGCATCCAAATACTGCTTCCTCGAAGTCTAAGTTCATTCTCATTAAAACATCGCTACCACGACGGGCTCTAGTACCATGTCCTGCACTAGAAGAACTTCCTCCAAAACCGAAGCCAGAGAATCCAGAAGAACCACCGAAGATAGAATCAAAGATATCTCCAAAATCAAAGTCGGAAGCATCAAATCCTTGATAAGAATAACCTCCTGCACCTCTTGGACCATTGCCTACTCCAGCATGACCATATTGATCATACATTTTTCTTTTTTGCTCATCAGATAGAACAGAATATGCTTCCTGTGCTTCTTTAAATTTTTCTGCAGCATCAGGATTATCCTTGTTTAAATCTGGATGATACTGTTTAGCTTTTTTACGAAAGGCACTTTTAATTTCATCCTGTGTAGCATTTTTACTTACACCAAGTACCTCGTAATAATCACGCTTTTCAGCCATTTTATCACTTCCTTACTTAACTTTGTAGTTGTTCAAAGGTATCTACTGTCTCTTTAAACATTGTTAAAGATTCTTCTAATACTTTTGTATCTGTTAAATCAACATTGATTATTTTTAATATTTCTAATGGATCGTCTTTGCCACCAGAAGATAAAAACTCTAAATATTTATCACGGAATCCCTCTTTTTCCTCTAAAATATTTTTGGCAATATAACTTGCGATAGATAGTCCTGTTGCATATTGATATACATAGAATGGTCTATAAAAATGAGGTATTCTTAACCATTCATAACGAATATCATCATCCACTACTACATCATCACCAAAATATAACTTGTTTAATTCATAATATTTATCACATAATTTCTCAGCAGTTAATACTTCACCTTTATCTACAGCATCATGTATATAGAATTCAAACTCAGCAAACATAGTCTGACGATAAATTGTTGCTTTAAATATATCTAGTCTTTCGTTTAAGATAGCAAGTTTTTCTTCCTTGGTACTTGCATGATGTTCCATATAATAAGATAATAGTAATTCATTTACCGTAGATGCAATCTCTGCTAGAAAGATAGGATAACCTGCATTGGTATGATCATTATGAGTATTTGATAAGTAACTATGCATAGAATGTCCTAACTCATGAGCAAGAGTAGATACATCATTATAATCTCCCGTATAATTTAATAATACAAATGGTTTGGTATCATAAGTACCTGAAGAATAAGCTCCTGATGTTTTTCCTCTATTAGGATAAATATCAATCCATCTTTCGGTAAATGCTTTCTTTAATGTTTCTATATAATCTTCTCCTAATACGGATAAAGCATTAATTACTAACTGTTTACCTTCTTCAAAAGAATATTTTTTGCTAATATCGGTAACTGTTGATACATAACCATCATATAGATGAAATTCTTTTAGGCCAAGTTTTTTCTTCTTAATATTAAAATATTTATATAATGGTTCTAGATTATTATGTACTACACTAATTAAATTATGATAAAGAGAGTCAGGTATATTATTTATAAATAAAGAAAGTTCTAGTGAACTATGAAAGTTCTTTAATCTAGCAGTAGTACTATTACATTTTATAGTACTTTCTAAAGTAGAAGTTAGGGTGTTTTTAAAACTTCCAAATACTTGATGTATTTTTTCAAAAGCATCTTTTCTTACTCTTCTATCATTACTACGAATATAGATACCATAATTGCTTTGTGTTAGTTCTACTTCCCTACCATCTTCGTCTTTGATATTACCAAAACGCATATCAGCATCCATTAACATATCCGCTGTTTTACTAGCAGAAGTTAACACTGTATTATATGCAGCAATTACTTTTTCTTCTACTTCTGATAAGTTATGTCCTTGATATCTTAATATATCTTCTATCGTATGACGAAATGGAGTTAACTCTTCTTCACTATCTATAAAACTTTCAATTTTCTTTTTATCTTCTTTTAAAATTAATGGTACTACGAAGTTTGTTTTTTCATCATATTCTTGATATAGATTTAATCCTTGTCCAAGTAATTCTTGATATTTTGTATTTGCTGTATCCTCATTGTTTTTTAGACTAGCATATACATAAATTTTTTCTAGTTGTCGCTCTACTTTATCTGATAGTAATATAAAATCTTTAAAGTGTTTGCTATCCTTTAAAAAGGAATCTTTTTGTTCTTCTAGATAAGTTATTTTACTTCTACAGTCTTCATAATCTTCTTGCCAATCTTTTATACTTCCATATATACTTTCTACATCCCAGGTATCTTCTTTTTTTACTTCACTTCGTTCTAAGACTTTTTCCATTATTTTCTCCTTTTTTATATATTCAGAAAAGTAAGTAGTCCCGAAGGACTACTTGTACTATTCTTCTTCGATATCTGCTTCTTGAACATCATCATCAGATTTTTTATCTTTTTTCTTATCTTTTTTCTCTTCTTTTTCTTCTTTATTTTCTTGTTGTTCTCTTTCTTTTGCTGCTTGTTCATATACTTTTGAAGCAAGACTCATAGCTTTTTCTTGTAATTTTTCTTTATATTTCTTGATATCATCCATATCATCTTTTTCAAGAGCTTTCTTTAAGTCTTTAATTAAGTCTTCAGCTTCTTCTACTTCTTTCTTATCTGCTTTATCTCCAAGATCTTTAATTGCTTTTTCAGTTTGGAATACTAATTGCTCAGCTTCATTCTTAGCTTCTGCTTGTTCCTTACGTTTTTCATCAGCTTCTTTGTTTTCTTCTGCTTCTTTACGCATCTTTTCAATTTCTTCATCAGTTAAGTTTGTAGAAGATGTAATTGTAATAGATTGTTCTTTATTTGTACCAAGGTCTTTTGCTGTAACATTAACAATACCATTAGCATCAATATCAAATTTAACTTCGATTTGTGGAACTCCACGAGGTGCTGGTGGAATATTTCCTAATTGGAATCTTCCTAATGTTTTGTTATCAGCTGCCATTGGACGTTCACCTTGTAATACGTGTACATCAACTGCTGGTTGATTATCAGCTGCTGTTGAGAATACTTCTGATTTTGAAGTAGGAATTGTTGTATTTCTTGGAATTAATGTAGTCATAACTCCACCTAATGTTTCAATACCAAGTGATAATGGTGTAACATCAAGTAATACGATATCATTAACGTCTCCAGTTAATACACCACCTTGAATAGCAGCTCCCATGGCAACAACTTCATCAGGGTTAACTTCACGAGATGGTTCTTTACCTAATTCTTTCGTAATTAAATCATATACCATAGGTACACGAGTAGATCCACCTACTAAAATAACTTTATCAATATCTTTTTTCGTCATATTAGCATCTTTTAATGCTTTACGAACTGGTTCCAAAGTAGATTCTACTAAATCAGAAATTAAATCTTCAAATTTAGCACGAGTTAAAGTCATATCTAAGTGTAGAGGTTCTCCATCGTCACCTTTCGCAATAAATGGTGCAGATACTTGTGTAGATACCATACCAGATAAGTCTTTCTTAGCTTTTTCAGAAGCTTCCTTCAAACGTTGCATTGCCATCTTATCCTTAGATAAGTCAACACCATTTTCTTTCTTGAACTCACTAACTAAGTAGTCCATAATTCTCTCATCAAAGTCATCTCCACCTAAATGGTTATTACCATTTGTAGATTTAACTTCAAATACACCATCACCTAACTCAAGGATAGATACATCGAAAGTACCACCACCTAAGTCATATACTAAGATAGTTTGACCTTCATCTTTTTCAAGTCCATAAGCTAAGGCTGCTGCTGTTGGTTCATTGATGATACGTTCAACTTCCAAACCAGCAATCTTACCAGCATTTTTAGTAGCTTGACGTTGACTATCATTAAAGTATGCAGGAACAGTAATAACTGCTTTATCTACTTTTTCACCTAAATAACTTTCTGCATAGTCCTTAATATAACTTAAAATCATAGCAGAAATCTCTTCTGGTGTATATTCTTTTCCTTCTAGTTCTACTTTTTCACTAGTTCCCATTTTTCTCTTAATAGAGATTACTGTATTTTTATTTGTTAAAGCTTGTCTTTTTGCAGCTTCACCAACAATTCTTTCTCCTTTTTTAAATGCAACTACAGATGGAGTTGTTCTACTACCCTCAGGGTTTGGAATAACCTTTGGAGCACCAGCTTCCAATACTGCAGCACATGAATTTGTTGTACCTAAATCGATACCAATAATTTTACTCATATATCATCTCTCCTTTATTTACTATTAACTTTTACTGAGGCAGGACGTATTACCCTACCATTTAATTTATATCCTTTTAATAATACTTCTGTAACAACATCATCATCCATCTCTTCGATAGAATCTGTCATTAACGCTTGTTCCTCGTTTGGATTAAAAACTTCTCCTACACGATTAATTTCTTCTACTCCAAATTTCTTTAGAATCTCCATTAAATTCGCATACATCATTTTAAATCCATCCAAGAACTTAGATAATTCATCTGTTAAATCATTATCATCTAGTTTAATTGCTCGCTCAAAATTATCAGCTACATTAATTAACTCTGTAATTAAATCTTGATTAGCAAACTTTAACATATTTTGAGTTTCTTCATCTTTTCTTTTACGATAATTAACTACTTCTGCTTGTGCTAGCTTTACTTTTTCAAGTAACGCTTGATTTTCTTCTTGTAGTTTGCTAATTTGTTCTAATAATTTTTCCTGTTCTTCTTTTAACTTAGAATTAGCATGTTTATCTTTCTTTTCTTTTTTTGATTTTTTATCCTCACTAGCTCCCGCAGGAACAGGTATTTCTTCTTCTAGTTTTTCTACTTGTTCTTCTGGTTGCTGTTCTTTTTCTTCTTCTTTAATCTCTTTTTCGTTTTCCATAACTACCTACCTTTCTATGTTTTCCTTCATGTATTCAAGATACGCAACAACACGATCATATTCCATTCTCTTAGGTCCTATGATTGCAAGTGTTCCTTCTTGATTACCATTTTTAAATCTAGTTTTTATTACGGTAACATCATCATCAATCTTACTCTCACTACCAATATAAACCTTAATATTGTTATCCCCGTCTTCTTCAATTTTATGAAGAAGTTTTGGATTATCAAGTTTATTAAATACAGACCTGATTTTTTCAATATTACTAAATTCAGGTTGAGTTAAAAACTTATTTTTTCCAACAACATTAACTTCTTGATTTGTAAAATCACTAAATACATGATAGAAGGCATTATATAGTTGTTCATGTTGCTTTACATATTTACCAATAATAGGTTTCACTTCATATTCTAGTTTTGCACTAACTTCATCAATAGGAGTACCTATAATTAAATTATTAATTAGATTTACTGTTTTCTTTACTTCATCTAATGATACATCTTGCAGGCGAATGTTTTTATGCTCTACGTGACCACGGTCTGTAATAACAATTACAATTAGACTACCTTCATCAATCGGAACTACTTCTATTTGTTTTAGAAGATTCTCATGAGATGTACTACCAAGTACTACGGTAGTATAATTAGTCATATCAGAAATTACCTGTAAACTTTTTACTATAACATCTGATAAAGATAACTGTTGATTATGAAATACTGTTTGTAACTTTAGCATATCTTCTCCGGTCATTTTTTTAGGTTCCATTAGATGATCGACATAATAACGATATCCTTCTTCGCTTGGAACTCTACCAGAAGAAGTATGAGTTTTTTCTAGCAGTCCTGCCTCTTCTAAGGCAGACATTTCATTTCTAACAGTTGCACTGGAACATTTCAATGTTTTAGATATCGTCTTAGAGCCAATTGGAACTGGATCTTTGATATATTTTTCAACAATCAACTTTAAGACTTTACATTGTCTATCCGTCAACATATTATCATCCTCCTACTGCTAGCACTACTATTATACGAGTGCTAATTGTATTATATGACAATATGTTAGCACTTGTCAATAGAATGTGCTAATTTTTTTCAAAAATAAAAGCAGTTTCCTGCTTTTAATACTCAGCTAATACAAATTTCCAACGTTGTGTTTTCTCTTGAGTTACTGATTGGGTTTCTAATGAAATGTTACTAGTACTGTATCCTAGTCGATTACCTGTGTTACTAGTAATCGTATAATAACCATTTCCTAAAGGTGTAATATTGAATCCTTGTTCATCACCATTTCCGTTTGCTGATAGTCTTATTATAGAACTAGTTCCTGCTCCTGTTACAGTGCAAGCTAGTTGATTTGATGTACTTACCATATGATAGTTTACTGCTCCACTTGCTGATGTCTGTTTATAGACATACCATACTTGAGTTGCATCTCCTGTAAAATAATCCATCTTGGCAAAATTGTTAGATCCTTCTTCTGCGGCTGTCAAGGCCATTTTGTCACTATTAGCTGAAACGATATAATAATTTCCATCAGGAATTTCTCCTAAAGCGTCTGCGTGAAATGTGTTATAATGAATACCATTTGAGGTTTCTTCTTCATTTGTTATACCCGTATCACTTGTATCTGAGCTATTTCCTCTGATTGTTTGCCAGCTACTTCCGTTTGTACTAACAGATAGTGTATGATTTTTAAAACTAACTGCAGAATTGTTTAATTGATATTGATGCCAGACAGCAATTTCGTCTAAATCTACTGGAGCACCTAAATCTATTTGTACACATTTATTGCCAGATCCTGTTATTTTCCCTACGGAAGCCATATCATCAACACTGCCATCCGTTATATAGTTTAAATCTGATGCAGTACCTCCGCTTCCTGCTGGAGCTTTTCCTAATGCTAAATTTGTTCCATTACTAATCGCTTGAATTTCTAGCCAGTAACCATTGCTATCTACCGTATTACCATCTACACAATCACGAATGTATCTTACTTGATTTAATTTAGCGTTGCTTCCTTTTTTTGGTGGATTTGCACTATCATTGTCTGATACTTTAGAGACTCTGAACTTACCTGCTCCATCATTTACTCCGGCAATCATTAATCCGTTATATATTACAGGAGTATATGATTCTATAATTTCATTTCCTTCATCATCATAATCACCACGATGTACATTATAAGTCTTTGTAGGTTGGTCTCCTGCGGTACCATCTGTTGCTGCTCTACTTCCGGCATACCCTATAATAAAGGATGAGCCTCCTCCGGCAGATGCATTAGCACCACTTGCAGCTCCACCGAAATAGCCTCCGCCACCACCTGCGGAATTACTTCCACCATCTCCAGCAATACCAAAGCTACCGGCTGCACCAGCACCAGCACCGCCAGCTGACTGGGTACCAGCTTGTCCAATGGCACTAGCTGTACCTTTTCCATTACCACCAGTTAAATATCCACCGACACCGCCTTCGTTACCATTACCATTACCAGCACCGCCAGCCGCTACCATCAAACGACTATCTAACGATTCTTCATCATTCCAAGTACTTGAAATTAACCTAACATCTGTTGCTCCACCGCCGGCAAAATAATTGCTTGATGCACCTGCTCCGCCTCCATTAAAACTACTGGCTGAAGTTCCACCTTGCGCTCCAACATAAAAATATAGACGATCATTAGCTTCTAGATACATGATTCCTGAAGTATAGGCTCCTCGTCCACCATTTGTTCCACCACCGGCAGCTCCCCAGAGCTCGATTTTATACCAGCCAGCTGTTGGAGCAATATACTCACGCCCTTGACTGTCTACATCTCCACCTATATAATCACCTTCCGTGTTTGTAATACTTAACCTATTTAATTCATCTTCAATTTTTTCTACAAACGTAGAAGTGTTGGAACGATTAGTACCAAGATTGGTAACTAAAGCAATCACAACTAATAAAGACATTATCATAAGACCATACAATAATGTCGTAATAGCAAAACCCTTATTATTTAATCTTTTCATATTATCACCTATCTTACCATTATTTTATCATAATTGTTGTAAGATAGCTACCACTTTATCACCATATTTTTTACTTTTTATCATCTTTAGTCCTTTAGAAAAGATTATCTTATCTATACTATTGCTTTCTGCTACTATGATTCCATCTTTAGAAAGCAATTCCTCTTTTTCTATTATTTCGATACTTTTTTCAACTAAGTCTGTTTGATAGGGAGGATCTAGAAAAATAATATCAAACTTCATTGATTGATTCTTATAATTATCTAAGGCTTTTTTATAATCTCCATAAAATATAACATTTTCACTTACACCAATTTTATCTAAGTTTCTTTTCATTACTTGGCAAGCTTTTTTATTTTTATCTACCAAATAAATCTCCTTAGCGCCCTCACTTAGTGCTTCTATTCCAAGATTTCCACTTCCTGCAAATAAATCTAGGACAATAGCATCTTCTAACCATATTTGAATCATCGCAAATACACTTTCTTTTACTCTATCCATCGTTGGTCTTGTTCCAGCAATATCGAATCCTTCTAATACTCTACCCTTATATTTACCACTAATAATCTTCATATTATCTACCTACAATCATATTCTTTTCTTATTTTTTTAAATTCTTGATTAAGCTTTAAAATTAATAAATCTATTTCTGTTTCCGTTTCTTTATACGCTAAAAAAGAAGGCGATGATATTATCTCCTTTTTTAATGATTCCATAGGATGTTTCTTATATTCTTCTATTTTTTCTACTAACCTAGAATCATTCATTACTTCATCTTTTCTTTTATGTAATTCTTCTACTATATCTAGAGCAGAAATTTCTTTTTTTAATTGTTCTAATTTTTCTATTAACTCTTCCATATTTTTTATTTTATCACAATTATTTTAAAACATCCATAAATGTTGAAAGCATTTCTATACTATGACTAAATTTTTCTATTTTATCAGTGGCTGTTAATTTATAATATGATTTTGCTTCTTTTTCTAATTCTTTTATGGAGGCAGGATCACGATTTAATTTTTGATACCAGGAGGAGTTTGCTCTTAAATATTGATAAACTAAGGGATTACTTTTTACATAGTTAATTGTATATAAGTCCATTTTTAATCATCAAAATGTTGATACATTGGTCTAGGTTCGTAAGTGTTTGATACATTATTACTATTTCCTAGGCCGATATCTTGTAGTAGTCCTAACGCTTTTTGAATATTAGTAATCCCTTTTTGGACAGAGTTTAGGTCAATATTTTTAATACTTTGCATTAAATCTTTAATATTTGAAGGAAGAGTTGAAATATCTCCTACCGTAGCTGGAGCATTCGATGAAAAATAATCATTCCAAATACTACTATTTTCTCCGTATATTTCATATAATTCGTATAATCTTTGCCAATTTGTCTTACCATTCATCACATAATTAGCAAGTTCTGTATGATTTCTAGCAAAAGATTTAAAACTTTCTTTCGACATATTTACCACCAGTATAATATATGAAAATAAAGAAAAAAGAAGAACTACATCTTCTTTAACTTTTCTATAGAAGTTAAACGATATCCTTCTTGAATATGTTTAAATAAATCCAAATCACTATATTCTGGATTACTCAAGTTATCTGCAACAAACATCATTCTAGCATCCATATCACTAGAAATACTCTTATCAGCAAGATAAGTTCCTAAAGCGTAAGATAAATAATTAGTAACTTTCACTGGATTAGTATTTAAAAGTCCATTAACATTATTCATAGCCAGTTCATTTATAGCAGCCTCACGTTCTTCATTGGAAAGTGGCCATCCCGTCTGTTCAATATTTCCTATTTTCTCAGGATGGTTAAGCACCAAATACATAAGTAATTGGACTCCAAGTGATTTTTCATCAGCGAAATTATCTACTGTAAGAGTTCCATATTGTTGTTTTCTTTTGATTAAATCAAAAACAAGCGCAGTACCACTAAAAGCATTATTCCAAAAATCAACTGCCTGACGATGTACCAAGTCTTCAAAGCATTCTTCTTCCTTAAAGCCTTGTTCTACTAGCCAATGAGCTGCTTTCATCTCAAAATAAATACAAATAACTTCTTTTAAAAGCCCGTTATTCAAAGTAGAACATTTATGTAAACTATGGTGATGCATAAATTCATGCACAGTACAAATAACGTCATGTATCGTTCCAGTAAGTGGAATATTTATTCTATCATAATATGGAGAATAATATGCTTCATCAATATCATTATTATAATCATAATTTTGTTGCTTATAAAACTCCTCTACCTGTTCCTTCTCACTGGGATACCATAACACTGTTTTCTTTTCATCTAGTGTCTCTTGAAACTCTTTACTAAGAGCATGAGTATCATCGATAGTATCAAGAAATTTAAGCGTTAAATCAATCACCAAATCACGACTTACTTGTTGAAATCCCGATAAATCCCTCTCATAGAACTTATAATTATTACGAGCATATTCTAAAGCATCATTAATAAGTTTAAAATCAGTAATGCCAAAACGATTATAAAAATTATCTACTTCCTGATTTATTATGTCGAAAACATGCCGCTTTTTAAATTCTTCCAAATAGGTATCAATAGACTCCTGTTGATCTAACAATAATTTTAATTCCTGGTATTGCTTGCTATCTAAAAGTGAAGAAAATAAATCATCAAAATCTGGACTTTGTAATAAATACCAATAATTTAAATCTTTTTTAACTTTTTTTAAAGAAAAATGTGAAGTTAACCTAGAATATTTCCTCTCATCCAATGTATACTTATCAGATAAGATTCCTTTAATAGTGTCTTCTAAAGTAAGTCCAAACCTTGGTGAACATCTAAGATAATTTTTAAATACCAAAGCTCCTTCACAACTTTCTTGATCTTTATCAATGATAATTTCATCATAATCTTCTAAAAATGTTCTAAAAAAGTCGGGATAGCTTTTCATTGTCTCCTTTAATTGTAACGCAATCGCATTAGCATAAGAACTGTGATAAGTAATAGGAATAATATCTGTAGAAATTGTTCCTGATACATCGTGTTCCTCAAAAATTATTTTACAGTGATTATCATATTGATAAGCAATTGGCTTTTCAGGAGAACAACAATCTACTCCACGAACTAAATATTTTAAATATGTTATACCATCTAAGTTAGGAAATGCTTTTTTTAGTCTAGATATTTCAACATAATACTTTATTATATCAATCGGTACTGGCATTTGAATACCTCCTTTTCAAAAGTAGACATATTATATCATATTTCAAGAAAAAAACAATAAAAAAGAGGGTGAGCCTCTTCTTTGTATTAACTACTTCAAAAAGTCATCAATGGTCATTAGTCTATCATCAATTTCTTTTAAAGATATTTTTTCTTTTTTAGGAATTGTTTTCTCCTCTTGTTTTTCTTCTTTTTCTCCTTCTATAGGAATACTTTCTTGTTCTGGTTCTTCTCTTCTTTTTAGTGTTGCGATTAAGAAACTATCCGTCAGATTATGTTTAGATATTTGTCCTCCGGTAGAATAACGGTCTGCAATATTTAATTCTGTTAATTTTAATGTTTCAATTTCTCCGTTTTTAATACCAATATAGTTTTTAGAGTCTGTAATAAAGGTTTTTATTACGTGATATGGATTACTTTTTACTTCACGCATTACTAATAATCCACGTCTTGCTCTAGTTGATAATTCAAACTCTGATAAGTGAACACGTTTTCCAGTACCTTTATCAGTAATAATTGAGATATATTCTGCATCCTCCATAGAGTATTCATTAATAGATACTAAGTGATCATCTTTTAATTTCATCGCTTTTACACCAGCTGCTTTTACTCCTACTACTGGTACTTCTCCTGTTTTAAAGCTTAACCCGTAACCTGAGTCAGTTGTAAGGAATAAGGTATCTTTTTCTTCTACAAAGGCATCTATTACTAAATCATCCTCTTTTAATTTCATACAACTGGTAGGTTTAGAATAACGAGATAGCTTAAAGTCTTTTAATTTACTACGTTTAATCATTCCATCACGAGAGGTAATGATGATGTTTTTATCAGTTTCAAATGAGGCAACTGGTATAGCACTAACAACAGATTCTTCAGGAGAAGTTTCAATCACATTACTTACATGTTTTGGCATGTCTTTCCATTTTAAATCTGGTAGGATATGAACAGGGATATGTAAGTAATTTCCATGAGTCGTAAATACAAGTAAAGTATCTAGAGTAGTCATTTCATAAATTCCTATAATATAGTCATTTTCTTTGATTGTAATATCTTCTGGATTCGATGCTGTATAACTTCTAAATGAGGTACGTTTTACATAGCCATCTCTTGTTACCATAACAACACAATCTTCTTTTGGAATCATGGCAGTAGTATCAATCTTAATTTCTGTAATTTCTGCTTTGATATCGGTAAGACGTTCTGTTGGATAATCTTTCTTAACATCTCGTAGATCTTTTTTCATAACAGACTTCATTACCTCTTCACTACCTAAGATAGCAGTAAGACCATTGATTATTTTTTCTAAGTTTGCCATCTCTTCTTGTAGAGCAACAACATCGGTATTCGTTAAGCGATAAAGTTGTAACGTAACGATTGCTTCTGCTTGCTCCATCGTAAATTGAAACTCTTTTACTAAGTTTTCTTTAGCATCTGTTTTGTTTTTAGATTCACGAATTACACGAATTACTTCATCTAATATAGAAATACATTTAATTAATCCTTCTACGATATGATATCTTGCTTTCGCATGAGCTAAATCAAATTCTGTACGACGACGTACTACTTCTTTTTGATGCTGAATAAATGCATCGATTGCTTGTGTTAATCCTAATAGTTTAGGACGTTTATTTACGATTGCAACCATATTGAAGTTGTAATTTATTTGCATATCCGTATTTTTTAGTAAATAATTAACAATTAATTCTGCATTGGCATTTTTCTTTAAATCAATTACCACTCTAACATCCGCAGCAGATTCATCTCTTACTTCGGCAATTCCGTCTATCTTTTTATCGATTCTAATATCATCTATCTTTTTTACCATTAATGCTTTATTTACTTCAAAAGGAATTTCAGTAATGATAATAGAAGAACCTGTTTTTGTTTCTTCAATCGTGTATCTACTTTTGACAACAATTTTTCCACGACCAGTTTCATAAGCTGAACGAATTCCATCTAATCCTTCAATGATTCCTCCGGTTGGAAAGTCAGGTCCTTTTACATATTTCATTAACGTATCTAGACTACAATTAGGATTATCAATTCTGTGAATTGTGGCATCAATTACTTCTCCTAGATTATGTGGTGGAATATTAGTAGCATATCCTGCAGAAATTCCCATGGCTCCATAGACAAGAAGAGCTGGAAAACGAGCTGGTAGGACAGTAGGTTCTACTGTCGTATCATCAAAGTTGGGAGCGAATTCTACGGTATTTTTATCAATATCACGAAGCATTTCATTACTAATTTTAGAAAGTCTTGCTTCTGTATAACGATAGGCTGCTGGACTATCTCCATCAATAGAACCGTTATTACCATGCATATCAATATATGGTAGTCTTGTCTTCCAAGGTTGACTCATTCTAACCATTGCATCGTAGATAGAAGTATCTCCATGTGGATGATAATTACCAATAACATCTCCTACAGTTTTGGCACTTTTACGATATCCTTTATCATAAGTATTTTTCTCTTTATGCATCGAATATAGAATACGACGTTGTACTGGTTTTAATCCATCTCTAGCATCTGGAATGGCACGATCTTGAATAATATATTTAGAATAACTTCCAAATCGTTCTCCCATGATATCTTCTAGAGTATAATCAAATATTTTCTCTATTACTTCTTGTGTTTCAGTTTTCTTCTTTGCCATATTATCACTCCTCATATTACTTTCTATCTATTTGAATCCATATAATCTATATTTATATTTTCTAATCCTTTAATAGAAGTTAAATTTCTAAAATTAAATCTTCTTCCTATATATTTCAAGTTATGCAAGCTTTCCGCATTTATTAAGCTACCAAAATCTGCATAACCTCCTATATGTTGTAAATTTTCTAAGCCCTGAGCTGTAATTAATTTAGGAAAATAAGCAATTCCACCTATGTTTTGAAGACTATCTAGTCCTTTTGCATTAATTAAATTAGGAAATCCTGCATGTTCACCTATATTTTTTAAATTATTTAAACCTGTCGCTTCAGGCAAACTACTAAAGTCTGCTTCTCCAACTATATTTTGTAGACTGTCTAAGCCCTGAGCACTTATTAGACTAGAAAAATTAGCATCTTCCCCTATATATTTTAAACTATTTAATCCTTTCGCACTCTTCAAACTAGCAAAGATAGCATAATTACCTATATACTGCAAATTATTTAATCCCTCCGCATTTGTTAACTTAGGAAAGGAAGCCTGTGCGGAGATATTACGTAAATTATTTAATCCTTTTGCATAAATCAAATTAGAGAAAATTGCTCCTCCTCTAATATTGCGCAAGTTATTCAATCCTTCCGCATTCGTTAAACTAGAAAAATAAGCACCATCTACTTGTTGCAGATTATTTAGGCCAGCAGCACTTGTTAAATTAGGAAAGGAAGCACCTCCTATTATTCTTTTTAAATCCTTAAAAGTATCAGGAACAAAATCTTTTTCCCATTCTAAACTTCCATAATAATAAATAATTTTATTTGTATCAAAATCTGTTATGTTAGTACCAATATTTTCTTCTTTACAACCGAATATATAAGCTAAATCTTTTTTTATGTTTCTCTTTGCTTTAAGTTCTTCTTTTTTAGGATCAGCGATATGATAAAAACTTTCTATTTTCGAATCTATTTCATACAAAAATCTAAGCTCTTTCTTCGTTAATTCAATATCATTATTTATCTTATCTCCTAGCCTTGCTAATAAAGCAATATCATGAGCTATCTTCTTTCTTTTTTTATTACCTGGAAAACTTTCTATCTTTTCTAAAGCAATCAATGCCATACTACTTTCAATACTTTGATGTAATCCTAATCCTAACACCGATTGAATATGATAATTCGCATCTGCAACAATTAAAATCCTAGGTTCCGTATATTTTCCTTTGTCATCTTTTGTGTAATATATATATACCGGACCGTGTGGAAGTCGTGAACCATATACATCTAATTGTATTACCCAGCCAGTATTTTTAGTGTTTAAAAACTCCCATAATGGCTTGTAACCATTTCCTCTTTTATGTCTTATCCATATACCTTCTGTATCTTTTCTTAGACTACTAAAAGCTGAAAATGTTAAATAACCTTTTACATTATTACTATTTTCAATTTCTCCGAGCTCTCCCTTTTGATATTTCATGATATTTACCTCCGATATTTTAGGATAACTTCTAAAATATATTTTTCATATGATACATATCTATCTTTTTTTATTTCGCATCATTAATTTTTACAATAAAGAATTTATATGCTGGAACATCATATGTATTTTCTTTCATCAACTATCACCTATATTTTATATTCATCTTCTAAGGTAAACTCTACATTTTCATCTATCCATTCTTTTCTTGGAGCAACATCATCTCCCATGAGAACAGAGACACGTTTTTCGGCTAATTGAGCATCTTCTATGTTTACCCTAATCAAAGTACGACTTCCTGGATGCATCGTGGTTTCTCCTAACTGATCAGCATTCATTTCACCAAGTCCTTTGTATCTTTGAATTTCACACTTTTTACCTTTAGATTTTTCTTTCATTTCTTCTATTGTATATGCATATTGAATATCTTTACCAGCTTGTATTTTAAATAATGGAGGTAGTGCTACAAACAGTCTTCCATCTTCAATTAATGGTTTCATGTAACGATAGAAGAATGTCAATAATAAACATTGAATATGACCTCCGTCTTCATCGGCATCGCTCATAATAATTACTTTATTATATTCGCAATCATTAATATCAAAGTTAGCACCATACCCGGCACCAATCGTATAAATCATCGTATTTATTTCTTCATTTTTTAAAATATCTTCTTCTTTTGTTTTTTCGGTATTTAATACCTTCCCACGTAATGGAAGGATTGCTTGATAGCGTCTATCTCTTGCTTGTTTTGCTGAACCACCTGCAGAATCTCCCTCGACTAAGAATAATTCTTTTTTTGTCTTATCCTTACTTTGTGCTGGTGCTAGTTTTCCTGACAAGCTTCTTTCTTCTTTCTTTTTGCTAGTACCTTTTCTAGCTTCTTCTCTAGCTTTTCTGGCTGCTTCTCTTGCTATCTTACTGCGTAAACTCTTATTGATTATTTCTGTTGCGATAGACTTGTTTTCTTCTAAGAATACTTTCATTTGTTCCGTTACAATATTTTCAACAGCAACCCTAGCACTTGGAGTACCAAGTTTTCCTTTGGTTTGTCCTTCAAATTGTAAAATACCTTCCGGAATCTTTAGACTAATAACTGCGGTTAGACCTTCCCTAACATCACTACCTTCTAGTGCTTTATCTTTTGCTTTTAAGAATCCATTATTTTTGGCATAGTCATTAAATACACGAGTTAGTGCTGTTTTAAATCCAACCTCATGTGTTCCACCATCGATTGTTTTTACGTTGTTTACAAAGCTTACAATTGTTTCATTATAAGAATCTGTGTATTGCATCGCAATATCTACTTCCATTTTTTCTTTGGTACCAGTGATTGCTAAAACCTTATGAAGAGCATTCTTTCCTTTATTCATGTCTTCTACAAACTCTTCAATACCACGTTCATAATGAAATTTACTACTTCTTTCGTCTTCTTCATCAATTACTTCAATCGTAATTCCTTTTAATAAGAAAGCAGACTCTTGCATTCTTTCACAAATTGTCGTATAAGAAAAATTCGTCGTCGTAAAGATTTCATCATCTGGCAAGAAACGTACTGTCGTTCCTGTTTTATTAGTAGTCCCAATCTTTTTTAATGGTACTGCAACATGTCCTCCATTTTCAAAACGAATATAGTATTCTCCCTTTTCATGTTTAATTGTTACTTCCATCCATTTTGATAATGCATTAACAACACTAGATCCTACACCATGAAGTCCTCCGGATACCTTATATCCATCACTTTCAAATTTACCACCAGCATGTAATACCGTAAAAATAACTTCTGGAGTAGATTTACCAGAAGCATGCATACCTGTAGGAATACCACGTCCATGGTCTTCTACACTAACTGATTTGTCACTATGTAAAATTATTTTGATATAATCTCCGAACCCGTTAATTGCTTCATCAATAGCATTATCTACAATTTCCCAAACTAGATGGTGAAGTCCTCTTTTATCAGTAGAACCAATATACATACCAGGTCTTTTTCTAACTGCCTCTAGTCCTTCCAATATTTTTATCGATGACTCATCATATTTTAATGCCATTCCTTATCACTCCTAATCTTGCTACTACTTATTATAACAAAAAGAAAAAGTTTTTCAAAGAAAAACTTTACTATATTTGACATAATTTCTATTTTATATTTTTTATTTATATTACTTTTTTCTTGTTTTTTAAAGAATTATTTTTATTACTTAATTCATTGCATAAGCTACTCATAGCATTCACTTGTTCAACATCAAAGGTAAATAATATTTCTTTCGCATCCTCTTTCGTAAGATTAACCATGGACTTTAAATGTTGATTATCTCGTAACATTAGTAATAATCCAAAGGCGTAGCCCTGTTGAAATGTTGTATTTAATTCTATATAATTTCCGTCAGTTATTAGTATATCTTCTTTCTTTGCATAGTTTTTCCGGGCATCGTTTCTGTGATACACCATTTTACTTTTAACAATTAGTCAGCGTTTCATTTTTTCTTTTTTACTTTTTCAGAACTTACTTTTTCTGGTTGTCCTCCGCCTCTATTATAGCGATAAGTAACAATTTCTTCTATCTCTTCCCCATCTTTTTCACTTTTTTCTAAAACTTCTACTTCATTATCTGCATAGACTATAACCGTTGCATCTACATCTATTCCATAAGGCTCCATATCTCCTTTTTGAATCAATAAATCATATGTTGATGATATGAGACTTCCATATACACCATATTCTAAGTAATCAGACTCTTCTAGACGTCTTTCAGATATATTTCCATTTGTATAACCATTAACAGCATATATACTTCCTGATACAAATGTATCATTTTGCCCTTCAATTTGATTTACGCAATAATGACTTACTTCATCTGAAATAGGAAATCCCAGCATTAGACTATTATGGATATGATCGTCCATACTATCTTGTAGAATTCCATTCATTGTAGTATAAGTTGCTACTGTAGAAGTATCTGTATGTATATTATCAATATATACTTTTGTATTCTCATCTAATCCTTCGGTATAAGACTTCATAATTAATTTCTTAGGTGCTGTAATAGTCCAATCCGTCTTTTGTTCTAAATTAAAAGAATATTCTACAATTAATTTAAAATCCTCTCCCGGTACTGAATTTATTTGCTTAAAAACTTTATCTACATCAGCAACATCATAACCTTCTTCTCCACCAATGGCATCATATATTTCATCTACATTATCTGCAAGTTCTAGTGAACTAGAACAAGCATTTAAGCTTAGAGTACTTAATACAATAGATGTTCCTAGTACTTTCTTTAATTTTTTTATATTAAAACTAATCATTATTGTTTTCTCCTTACTCATGCTCATTTTATGGTCTTATTATAACAAACATCTATTATTGTGACAATAAATTATTTCTTATACTCCTCCAAATAACTTATTATTAGAATACTCTTTAGAAACAGTTAAAGGAATTGTTATTTTCTTTACTTTATCTTGTTGATTTTTATATTGAATTACTATTTTTAATTTATTTAAGTCTGTTCCTTCACTTAAAATATTTTTTTCTTGTTTTACTACTTCATCCACATAATAAGTACGATTAAGTAAGTATGAGTTTATGGTTTGTAAATCTTCTCCAGAAGCTACATCATAGCTAACCGAAAAAATTGTTTTATTTCCGCTGTGTACTCCTATAATTATATTTTTTACTTTGTCTTCTAGTTCAGTTCCAATGTTATGGTCTAATAAATCAATATTATGTATTAACAGAAGATTTCTTTCTTTATTATACATAATAAAACCTGATACAAAGTATTTATCTGTTTTACTTTCAATATTATATACTCTAACTGTATTATAATTAGAAATAGTAAATAGAATTGGAAATAATAAGATAAGTAATAAAAAAATAACAATTATTATTTTAATAATTAGTTTCTTTCGCTTTTTAGATAAATTCTTCTCTGCTTTTCTTTCTCCATTTAATATTTCTTTAATATCAACACCTAGAATAGTACTTAAAGAATTAAGTAAGGCAATATCAGGTGCATTTACTCCTCTTTCCCATTTAGAAATTGTCTTTCCTGAAACGCCTAATTGTTCTCCTAATTTTTCTTGCGTTAAGCCCTTTTCTTTGCGAAGTTCTGCTATAAAATTTCCTACTTTTTCTAAATTCATGTTCATCACCTAATTATTTTTAAATCACTTTAACATGAGTTTATTTTCTTTTGTTTTCTAGTCATGTTTAGTATTTAAATTATTTTCAAGATTTCTTAATATAAGAATAAAACAAAATGTAAAAATATACAATCTCTCATTTAGTGACTAGTGTCTCTAAAATAGGGAATTATGTTTTTATATAGTAAATTACTTCTTCATAGTAAATAAAGCTTCATTAGAAATATCTAATGAAGCTTTATTTTTAATATCCCTCACTATTATTATACTTAATAGGACATTCTGTTCCTGTTCCGTATGCTCTATTATGTTTTACGTTACCTGCATAATCTGTTGCTGAAACACCCATGCACCAATCTACGCAAAAGGCTTTGGTACTTCCATAATATGGATTCTCGACTCTTGCATTAGCTTGTGTACTAGGGAATGTATAATGACCATTACTTAAGCGTTGGATATTGTATATATAGTGATATTTATATCTTTTCGCATTATCATAACAACTATCTTCTGTACATTGTAAACGTTGAACTGTGCCGTCATTATTATGAGCCCAGTAAGTTGGAGAAAGTGTAATAGTAAAATACTCAATATCACTTTTTGCTCCATTCACTTCTGGATCATGTGCTTCGACATTATAGACCCGCGTTTGAAAAATCATAAATGGTGTGTCAGAATTAGTTAATCCTTTAGTACAAAGTGCATCTGGTGCGGTATATTGATATTCAAAGCCATCAAATTCTGGTGGTGTCTTATCTATTCTAATGTAGGTTGATGCTGGTTCTGAACATAATCCTGCTTTATTACATACTCGAATATAGGCCAATTGATTCCTTTCCTGAGAAAAGTCTGTCGTTACAAAACTATTGGTTGCGGAATTAGAATAGGTTGTCCAGCTACTATTGTCATAACTATATTGCCAATATCCGATGTCACTACTGGCTGTTGTTGTTTTTACGGTTAATGCGAAATTGTAATTTACCCAGTTTTCATTGGTTGGATTATAAATTGTTGGTTTATTTGGTCTACTACTGATATATACTTGCTGGGTTGGACAAGTGGTTTCATTACCTGCTTTATCTTTTACTATTCCTGGTGATACAAATTGATTCATATCACTAGAAAATGTCTTTGATACATTTCCCGTACAGCCACTTAAGTTATCACTACAGGTTCCTTTTATTGTGACTGAACCTGTCGTTACTGTACTACTTCCTCCACTACTTACACATGTTGGTGGTGTTTGATCAATCAAATAATGTACTGTTACTATATCACTGATATTTCCAGCATTATCTATTACTCGGTATTCACTGATACGATCTTTTTCAAGTAATTCAAACCATACTAGATTAGGCTCATGTCTCCATCCTTCGGTATCACTATGATCATTAAATTGTGTCTCTTTTACCCCACTTCCTCCTTCGTCTGCTGGATATAAATCTCGATATACTGGATATTTTGTCCAGGTTCCTGAGTTGTAGGTTGCACCAGTTGTTCCTTCTGTTAATTTATATCCTAACGTTGGTTTCGTTTTATCTATATATTTATTTACTGTACAATTATTTGTATTTCCTGCTTTATCTGATATAGATATCTTATCTGTTACTCCTTCTGTTGTGAATGTCTTATTAAATGAGGTTGCGCTACATCCACTTCCTGAATCATTACATCCTTGACTGATATATCTATCTTTATTTGTCCAGGTTGTACTTGCTCCTGTTACACTTCCACAACTTGGTGCTGTTTTATCTATTCTAATATATGTCGATGCTGATTCTGAACATACTCCTGACTTATTACATACTCTAATATAGGCCAATTGATTTCTTTCTACTGAAAAGTTCGTTGTTGTAAATTTGTTGGTTGCCGAATTGGCATAGGTTGTCCAACTATTATTATCATAGCTATATTGCCAATATCCTATAATCTTACTTGGTGATGTTGTGCTTACTGTTAAAGCAAAACTATAATTTACCCAGTTTCCATTCGTTGGATTACTAATCGTTGGTTTTTTTGGTACCGTATTTATATTTACTTGTTGCGTTGGACAGGTTGTTTCATTTCCGGCATTATCTTTTACTGTTCCTGGTGATACTTGTTGATTCATATCACTTGTCAATGTCTTTGATACATTTCCCGTACATCCACTTAGGTTATCACTACATGTTCCGATAATCGTTACCGCATCTACTGTCTCTGTACTACTTCCTCCACTACTGATACAAGTTGGATTTGTTTTATCTATATACTTGTTTACTGTACATGTATTCGTATTTCCTACTTTATCTGATATGGTTATTTCTCCGGTTTTTCCTTCGGTTGTGAATGTCTTATTAAATGAGGTTGCGCTACAGCCACTTAGGCTATCATTACATCCTTGACTGATATATCTATCTTTATTGGTCCAAGTCGTACTTGATCCTGATGCACTTCCACAACTTGGCGCTGACTTATCTATATTATAAGTTGCTTCTGTTCCACATAACTGTTCATTTCCTACAGAATCATATACTCGTACTCCTACTTTTCTATATCCTTCAGAAGATATTGTTTTCTGGGTTACACTTGCTTTATTTTCTCCCCAGTCTGTCCAGTCTCCATCGCCTACCTTGGTATACCAGATATACTTTTCTGTATCATCTGTAAATTTAAAGGTATAAGTAATATCTTTATTGGTCCAAGTTCCAGCTGCAGTTGATGACGTAATCGTTGGACATTTTGGTGGTGTCTTATCGATATATTTGTTTACTTCACACTGTGTTGTATTTCCAGCATTATCTTCTATTTCTATATTGTCTGTCTTTCCTTCAGTTGAAAATGTTACTTCAAAGGTATCTTGCTTACATTTACTATACTCTTCTTCTTTACATTTTACACTGATTGTTCTATCTTTATTTGTCCATTCTGTACTTTCTCCTGTTACTTTTCCACAAGTTGGTTTCTCTTTATCTAAGTATACATTTACCTTACATTCATTTGTATTTCCAGCATTATCTTTTATCGTAAAGGTATGCGTTGTCGTTGAAGTTGTGAACTTCTTACTATAACTTTCTTTTACACATCCACTTTCTCCATCACTACAATATTGCGTAATCGTAAAATCTGTATTCGTCCAGCTTGTCTTTTCTCCATCTACATTACTACAACTTGGTTTCGTATTGTCTATTTTATAGGTTCCAAATTGTTCTCCAGTTACTCTATCATTTCCTAATACATCCTGTACTCCATTCGCTGTCGTAGTTCGATATGGTTCTATTACTAAATAATATTCTCCTGTCACATCTACTACTTTTTTCTTTGGTATTTTATAACTTACTTTCGTTACTCCCTCTTTATTATTGTAGTTATGTGTATATTCTTTTCCTACCTTTACTCCAGCCGTATTTACCCAGTAATATTTAATACTTGTATTTTTATTTAGTCCACTTGCATCTGATACTTTAATCGTTACCGATAAATCTTCTGGCTTTACCCAGTCAGATTTTGATGACGGACTAGCTTCAATTATTGGTACTTCCGTATCTGGAGAGTTCGTACAAGTAAAGGTTGTATCTACTTCTTGTTTATAGACAACTTCGCCATCTTGCCTACAAATTAAGGCAACGTCATAACGATAATCATCGTTAATCTTTCTAATTCTAACATAACTTTCAGAATCGTTAGAACAAGTAATATCAGAATCACTAAAATCTTTGATAACATTACTTGATTTCAAAACAGAATATGGAATTGTTACACAACCAGAATTATTATTACCAAACATATCTCTGGCATTCGAATCCGTATATAGTTTAGCACCTCGTTCTATAGACATTTCATAAGCTTCATATTTTCTATTTTTGTTGGCCTGTTGAATCTTAGAAACTTGAGGTAATGCCAATACTAAAATAATTCCCATCAAAGCGATTACCGCAATTAATTCAATTAACGTAAACCCTTTTTTATTCTTTAACTTCTTTCCTACACTCATATCTTACCATCATTATTTTATTCTAATAAGATTGTACACTTCCCTTCTGATTACATTTGTCAACAGGATGGTTACAATATTTTTATAATATAAATTGATAGTAGTTTTTTATAGAAAAAAATTGACTAGTTTCCTAGTCAATATCTTCTAACTTATCATATGTAGTCTTAGCAGCATTTTTTGCCATTTCTTTCATATTAGTCATAGCATTAGGATTTTTCTTAAAATACATATATCCTGCTACTCCCATTCCTCCTAATACTGCAGCCCAGACCATTTTATTCATTGTTTTCTTGGACATGTTTTATCACCTCATTTTTATTATGAGTAAAAACATTTTATTTTATACCATTTTCTAAAAAATCTTTGATGGTTGTTCTTCTAATATCTGATGAAGTATTAGCAACTGCTTGACGAAGTGCAATTTTGTCACCAATTAGATATAACATTTTTTTACTTCTAGTAATTCCTGTATAGACGAGTTTACGATAAAGCATTTTTTTATATCCTTGTACAATTGGCATAATAACAACATCAAATTCACTTCCTTGTGCCTTATGAATCGAAATTGCATACGCAAGTCTAAATTTATTAAAATTAGCACTTGTAAAAGTTACTTCATTTCCATCAAAATCAATAATAATCTTTTTTACTGGTTGCGTTATAATAGTACTAATAATACCAATGTCTCCATTATAGATATTTTCTTCTGGCATATTTGTAAGTTCAATTACTTTATCTCCTTCACGAAATACTACTTCACCTACTACTAATTCTTTTTTACTACTATCTTTTGGATTAAAAATCGTTTGTAGCTTTTGATTAATTGTATCAATTCCATACATTGTTTTGTACATTGGTGCAAGTATTTGAAATTTTTTGTATGATAAGTCTTTAAATGTTTGAGATACATCCATTAAGTTGGATAGGACATCTTGATCATTACATTCTATAAATGTTAAATCTTCCTCTTGATTAAATACCTCA
Source organism: uncultured Bacilli bacterium (assembly GCA_944371995.1). Lineage (GTDB taxonomy): Bacteria > Bacillota_I > Bacilli_A > RF39 > UBA660 > Faecimonas. Next base: position 11,770 of record CALVYD010000005.1, on the reverse strand, counting down.
TCCCTTACTTCTCCTTCTCTTACACCATAAGCTAGAGATAAGATATTTGAATCTTTTCCTTGTCGGTATAATTCTTTTAGTTCAACGACTGGCAATTTTTTACTTTCAATTAAGTCATGCAATACTTGTCCTGGTCCAACAGATGGTAGTTGATAAGAATCTCCTACCATAATTATTTTACAGTTTGCAGAAATTCCTTTTAGAAGACTTGCTAGAAGTTCGGTATCAATCATACTCGCTTCATCAATAATTACAAGTTCTACTTTACTCTTATGATACTCATTTACTTGAAATTTATTAGTATCTTTATTCCATTTTAAGAAACGATGAATGGTAGATGCTGGTAGAAGTGTTGCCTCACTCATTCTTTTAGCAGCTCTACCTGTTGGAGCTAATAAAGCAAGACGATCTACTAGCTTTTCATATGTTAACTTATGAAGTTCTTTATATAACTCTACAATGCCTTTCATAATTGTAGTTTTACCAGTTCCTGGTCCACCAGTAATAATTAAAAAATTCTTTCTACAACTATCTAGAATAGCTTGCTTTTGCTCTTCATTGTAAGAAATTCCAAACACACTTTCCATTTCTTTAAACTTATCATCTATGTTTTTAAATACTTCCTCTTCTTTTCGGGCAAGCAAACGAAATCTTTTTACAATAAAGCATTCTGCTTGATACATTTCTTCTAAATAATATTTTTCTTCTTTTTGAATTACTTTCATATCTTTTAATAAAGAAGATAATGCTTCTTGATATTCGTTGTCCGATATGGTTATTAATAATACTCTAGGTAAATAAGAAAAGATTTCATCATAGAAAAAATAACTGTGTCCATAAGCATTACTAAGTTCTTCCATAATATATAAAATACTAGCTTTGATACGAATTAAAGCATTTTTTTCTACTCCATTTTTTAGAGCAATTCGATCTATTTTTTTAAAGTTTATTTCTGGAATACTATAGATTAACTGATAAATATCCTCTTCTATAATAGCTTTTACTCTCTCTTTATAAAAATTATAGACAAGCATAGCATCTTTTGTTGAAAAACCTAATTCTCCTAAATATAAAACCGTTTCATAACTTGCTTCATATTCCTTTAATTTCGTATGTAATGTATCAATATTATTTCTTGTAATTCCTGGAATTAATATTAGATTATCTGGATTTTCTAAAATAACTTGTAGAGTATCTTTTCCTAATACATCTACAATTGTTTTGGCTTTTTTCTCTCCTATTCCTTTAAATAAACCACTTGTTAAAAAATCAACAATAGCATCTTTTTCTTCTGGTTTACAACGTTCATAATTGGTTACTGAAAACTGTGTTCCATACTTTGGATGTTCTACCATTTGGCCAAAAAAAAGATAGGTATCTACATCATTTAATTCATGGAAATAACCTGTAAAAGTAATGGTTTTATCTATATATTTTGTTAAGTCTTCACTATTTGTCTCCTTTATCTTAAAAAGACCTATATGGTAACCATTACTATTTTGATAAATACTTCTTTGATAATTTCCTTTGATATAGATATCCATAAAATCCTCCTAATTATTATTCGTTATTTTTTCTAGCTACGTATCCTTCTTTATTATCTTCTTGCGGTGCTTTTTTATCGTTTTCTTTTTCTTCCGTTAATACTTCTATTTCTTCTTTTTGTTCTTCTTTTTTTGCATTCATTAATTTTTGAAACATAAAATTATCCATATTATCTCTCCTATTTTTATTTTAACAAAGTTACTTCACCAATACAATATGGATAACATACTTCTGTAATACGAACTGTTACAAATTCATTTTTAGGAAGAATTTCATTTATTTCGACATGTAAATAAGTATCTGTATGTCCATAACTTTTTCCATTTTTTTCTTCTTCAATTAATACTGTTACAGTTTTACCAATAAAAGAGTCAAAATACGCACATTCTAATTTTTTAGATAATGCAAGAAGTAGTCTTGCTCTTTCTTTTTTTACATCACCATCTACAGGAAATGGTAATTCTTTAGCGACAGTTCCTTTTCTTTCACTATATGGAAATACATGAATTTTGGCAAAGCTTAGTTCTTCACAGGTTTCTAGTGTTGTTTCAAAATCTAGTCCTGTCTCTCCTGGAAAACCTACAATGACATCAGTTGTGATTGCAATGTCAGGACGAATAGAACGAATTTTTTTAATATGGAACTTAAAATATTTCAAATCATATTTACGGTTCATCATTCTTAATACATGATTACTTCCTGCCTGAAGTGGTATATGTAAATGATTTACAATCACTGGATTTTCTTTTATTACTTCTAATACTTCATCTGTTAGTTCTGTAATTTCAATTGATGAAATACGAAGACGAGCAAGACCTTCTATTTTTACTATTCTTCTTAATAATTCTGCAAAATTAATCTCTAGGTCTACTCCATAATTTCCTGTATGAATTCCAGTTAATACTATTTCTTTATATCCATGATTTACTAAATCTTTTATTTCCTTTATTACCGTGTCTGGATCTTTACTGCGACACTTTCCACGTACAAATGGAATAATGCAGTAAGAACAGAAATTTTCACAGCCATCTTGTATTTTTACAAATGCTCTAGTTCTTCCTGGAAATTCATTGATATACATATCTTCAAATTTATTTGGAAGTTCTTCATATAATTTACGTATTTGTTCTTTTTTTGTAAAATATTCCTCTAATATTTCAACTATTTTAGACTTATCCTTATTTCCTATTACAATATCTAAACCTGGAATGTCATAATCTTTATTTGCTTCAATAAAACATCCCAGAGCTACTACACAAGCATCTTTATTTCTTTTTATTGCTTGGCGAATCATTTTCCTAGATTTTACATCACTAGTATTTGTTACTGTACAGGTGTTAATAATATATACATCACAAATATCATCAAATTCTTTAATTATATATCCATGCTCTTTTAGTACATGAATTATGTATTCACTTTCGTATGTATTTACTTTACAACCTAATGTTAAAATTCCAACACTTCGCAAACTACTCCCTACTTTCTTTAAAATTTTGATACCAAGAATCTAATTTATCCTTTGTACTATTCCATACTTCTTTTCCTTTATCTACTGCTTGTGATGCTATTTCCTTACCCTTTTCTACATATGGTGTATAGGCATCTTTCAAACTATTCTTATCCTCTTCTAAATTACTTGCAACATTATTATACTCTTCTTCTCCTACTGTTTCCTTGTATTTTGCAACAATAGTATCTTTTAACTCTTTTGCCTTGCTGACAGCTGTTGTGTATCCCTTTTTGGCAGAAGATGTTATATTTTCTTTATAATTTGGAAAATAAGATTCTATTTTAGAATCAATTTTTTCATATAGTTCTAGAATCTCTTGTTTTGCTGTATCTGTTAATTCATCGAATGTCATACCCTTAATCGTTCCATCATAGAAAATAAAATCCGTAAGTGTAATAAAAGTATTTTCTAATTTTTCTTTCATTGTTGTATTAGTGCTTTCTGCATCTAAGTTAGAAATACGTGCTTCTACATCAGAGACATAGGATACTACTTCTTCTTCATTGGTTGCTTTAGTATCATCTGAAAGAAGACTTTTTTCTTGTATTTCTTCTTCCTTATTTACAGCTACTTCTTTTTCTACTTTTTCTTCGCTAGTTACTTCTTTTTTCGAATTGCCACTGCTTGCTAACTCCTTTTTGTCTGTAGGCCATACTAAGACAACAACTAAAATAATAACTATTATAGAACAAACTACAATTGCGATATCTAAGGTGTGTTTTTTCATATATTCTCACCTCTTTTGTTAACAAATTATATCATATTCTATTACTTTTTACAATATTTCTACATTATCTCAAACTAAAAGGATGAAGAACTCATCCTTTTAGTCTTCTACGATAAGTTTTCCATGAACTACCATTTTTTCTTTATCATTATAACAAGTAGATAAAGTAATTATTTTATCATTAGTAGTTACGTTAGTAGGAAAAGAATACGTACTCCTGTTTTTTATTAAGTTTAAAAATTCTTCATACTCTTCGATACTATTAAAATTAGTTTTTAAGTAATCATCTGTTGTATTTACATGGTAAGCACTAAATATTTCATATGTATAAGTATTTTCTGGAAGATAAATTCTTATTTTATAATTATTAGAGTCATTTAACCATTCTTCTGTAAGGACATTTTTTAAACTACCAAACATGGTTCCATCTACTCTACCATGTCCATATATAATTGTATTAGTATCTAATAGTTCAATACTATTTCTATAATCTAAAAATATCCATCCAGCATTATTATAACTATTATCAAATGAATGTGTTAAGTAATAAGAATTATCTTTATGTTGGACGAATGGATAATTAATATTGGTATTTGGAATTTGCATCCATCCTTTTGTTTCCTTATTTTCTTTTATTAAAGAAGTAAAATCTATTGTCATGTTATTATCTGTAGAATCTTTAGAATTTTCTTCTATAAATTTTTCTACATTTTCAATCTGTTCTTGTGTTTTTTGATTATCTATATACCAGCATATTATTTTATAAGCAGAAAAGATAAGACCAATGAAAGATATTAGTAATAATCCATATAATATTATTTTTTTTGCCATATTAGATTATGTCTAAGTCCTCTTCTTTTTTTCGATTAGAATTTTTTGGTCCTTGGTGATTATCTTTTTTTAATTTATATATTACAAATGCAATAACCAATATAGAAATAGCAAAGATAACAATATAAGTAACTATAGAGTCTAGTGTATTTGGTGAATTAATAAAGTTTTGTTTTTCGTTGATGATATCTATTTGATAACTATTATTGATCATAGTTAATTCTTGTCCATCTACTATTACTTTACCTTGTTCAGTTATTGTAATTTCAGTGGTATGGTCGGATAATATGTAGCCATCTGGTGCTTTTAATTCTTTTAAATAGTATGTTTTATTTATTTCTAAGTCATTAAATTCTAATCCTGTTTTTATTTCTTTTGTTAATGATTTGTCCTCATATAATCCAAATACTGACCCTGATAAATTATTATTGTTTTTGTCTATTTTATTTACTTTTATGTTTATTTTTCCTACTAAAAATTCTACTTTTGCTTGATAGTTCCTCGTTGTATCAAAAACATAATTATTATCTGCGATTGCTCCTAGTATTTCTGCTACATTTTCTAGTTTTTGATAATTATCTTCTTCTACAATATAACGTCCATAAACTTCTATACTACTGGTTGCTGGAATAGTAGGAATTTTTACATAGTGATCGTTCATCAATGTATAGCCCGCTCCTGCTACTAGAGTATATTTATTTTCTAACATGACATCTTTTATTTGAAAATTTTCTGAATTAGTGATTGTAATTTTAAATTCAACAATATCGCCTTTTTCATATTTTTCTTTTGGATTTATTATTTCCTGAGTAATTGTTGGACTAAATATTCCTGATTGTTCTGCCCATTCACCATAAATAACTACATTCTCATCAGGCATTTCAAATGTGTTGCTAGCATACCATCCTAAGAAACGATAGCCTGCTGCTTCAGGATTTTCTGCTAATTTTACTGTTTCACCAGGTGCATAGGATTTTACTTCTGGTAATAAGGAATCGGCATTAGGTGGAAGGATATTTCCTTGAAATTGATAAGTTACTGTGTATGTTACTTTTTCAAAACGTCCTACTAATTCTACGTTCTTCTCTGGCATAGTAAATGTTATATCTTCACCATCTTGTGTTAATGAAACATCATCAGTCTCCCAGCCTAAGAAACAATAGCCATCTATAATGTCACCTTTTTTCAACGAATCCACAAATACATCACTAGATGCACTATATTCTTTGGTAGTTGGAATGGTATAGATATCTGGTTTTTCTCCCTCAATACGATAACTTACTTCATAGGTTTTACTTTTTGTAAAGGTTCCTGTAAAGACTACATTATCAGAAGGCATGGTAAATATTCCATTTATAACTTCAACATCATTGCTTTGCCATCCACTAAAAGTATATCCGTCTACCATAGGATTAGAAGCAACTCCTACACTAGCACCGGCAACATAAGTGTTACTAGTAGGTACTTCTACGTTATTAGGAACTTCTCCTTCAATACGATAACTTACTTGATAAGTAGTGGAGTTTAGTTTTCCTAGGAAGACATGTACGGTATTTGATTGAGCAGAAAAATCATTTTCTTTGGCATAAGCAGTATTATAAAAATCTATTCTTTCCTTATCTCCTAGAGATGGTGTTGTTGTAGTAACACCAACGGTTAATTTACATCCTGCTTGTAAACTCTTTACTTTAAAAGATATCGTATTGGTATCTGGATTATAAGATAATCCATCATATCCTCCTACTACAGAACCAGAGCAACTAGTATTTGGATCATTTCTTTTTACAGCTCCAATACTATTTCCACCTGATGAGACAAACTCTTTAAAAGTTAGTCCTGCTGGTAGTTTGTCCTCTACATAAATATAATCACTATAAACGTCAGCAGTTGCTTCATCACTCGAGCTAACTGCTTCGCTATCTTTTCCATCATATAACACATCAATATAATAAGTTAGATCACTATTTTCTTCTACTCTTGTACCATTTTCTAAAATTTGGGCAAAAGAGAAAGAAGAAGAAAATACAAAACCTACGATTAGTACTAATGCTATTAACGGAATAATAAACATTAATTTTTTCTGAAACATTTTATTCATATCCATTCTCCCTTCTAACTTGCAATGATTGCAGTTCCATTACTTCCTAATCTACTTTGTATCCAGCTTCTTGCGGTTTCATCTTTTACGATGACTATTCCATTTGAAACATTTCTAAACATATAATTGTATTTTTGTGCATTAAATTCAGCATTTCTAAAGTCTATTTCTTTTAGATTTGTACATCCAGAAAACATACTTCCAAAACTCTCTACGTTTGGTGTATAAAAATTACTTAAATTAAGAGTATTTAGGCCTTCACATCTTGCGAACATTCCCCACATGATTGTAACATTTGATGTATTAAAGTTACTTACATCTATTTCTTTCAAATTACTACAACTGTAGAACATACTTTCCATATCAGTTACTTTTGATGTATCAAAACTGCTAATATTTAATCTTTCCAAATTTTTACAATAGCTGAACAGATGATTCATCGTTGTTACTTTTGATGTGTCAAAGTTACTTAAATCTAACGTTGTTAGACTACTACAATTAGCAAACATATAATCCATACTTATTACTTGCGATGTATTAAAAGAACTTAAATTCAGATTTGTCAGACTGCTACATTGTTCAAACATAGAACTCATATTTGTTACATTTTTAGTATTAAATCGACTTATATCTAGAGTTGTTAGACTGTTACAATTATTAAACATAGATAACATATTTGTTACTTTTAAGGTATCAAAATTACTTAAGTCTAGAGTTGTTAGACTACTACATCTAGAAAACATAGATGACATATCTGTTACTTGTGATGTATTAAAGCTACTTAAATCAAGACTTGTTAGACTATTGCAAAACGAAAACATAGATGACATATTTGTTACTTGTGATGTATCTAAATACTCTAATCCTTCTATTGATTGCAATTGACTAAAGTCGCTAAACAAACTGGCACTATTTTTATTGGCAATTACTTTTCCTGGTCCTTGTATATAAATTGTGTAGGTACTTTTATCTTCATTTAGAACTGCATAGGCCATTACGCTGCCATCATTTGCTTCTGATACATCCCAACTTTGTTCATTATTTTCTATTGTTTTTAATTCATTTTGGATAATTATCTTAGTAACACTAGAACGATAATTATTACTCCAAAACTCGTTATTATCTCTTGCTTTTAGTACAGGATTTACCTCTTGTACTGTTCCTTCCATTGATTTATTTAAACTTACTTTCGACCAGATTGCTCGAATTGTTATATCATTTCCATTTGATATAAAATTACTATTTCCTATCATGGATACATCTTCTTTATTTACTATTTCCCATCCTTGGAAGGAATATCCTTCACAGGTTAAATTTGTATCTTCTATTTTTACTGGTTCGAAAACTGAATATTGTTTGTTTTTTGGAATACTTTCTTTTACTTTACAACCATCTGGTGTATTTTCATCATAGGAAACTGTAAATCTATTAGATAAAATTGGTGTACTGGACTCCCTTATATCTTCTTTTATACCATCAATTTCACTCGTTACTTCTTCTTTTATATTAGTTTTATATAAATTAAATTCATTAATATATTTATCTTCTAAATACGCATCTATTGTCATAGTAGCAGAATTCCCTGATGCTAGTCCATCTAGACTCCATGTTACTTTCCCTGTTTCTTTGTCTAGTGATACTTTTCCAGTAGAGGTCGTAATATCTTCTTTGTTTTCTATATTGAAATAGTTGCTATTTACATAATCTATAATTTCAAAAGTGCTATATAAGTATTTGGGAACTGCTGCATCTATTAAAACATTATTTAAAGTGCTCATGTTTGCAATAAATTGTTTATCACTGATGTCTCTTATGGCATCTAATACAGTACTTCCCATTTCATATTGAATACCATAAATATTTAAATCAGGATACTGATTTTTTAAATATTGATACTGTCCTATTTGATTAGGATTATCTTTACCAGGATAGCCATCTGTTATAAATAAAGATATCAGTTCTTTATTTTCTTCTTTAATATGATTTTGTAATACTTCATCTAACTTCATTAAAGCTTGATAATAGTTCGTTTCTCCTGTTGCTTGAAGATTATTAATTTTATCAGTTAGTTCTGATGTATTATTAGTAAAATCTGATAGTATTGCTGCATTCGTATTAAACTCAATGATTGCTATTTTATTTTCTTTGTTGTCTAATATCTTGTTTATTAAATCAATACTATCGCTTTTTACTTTATCTAATTTATTTCCTACCATAGAGCCAGATGTGTCTATGATTAATATAATATCTGTATTTATGTTTTCTTTTAATAGCTCCTTTGTATCTACTTGAAACGTTATTCTTGCTTTTCCTTTTCCTATCCATTCTGCTTGCTTTGTTATTTTATAAGATCCAGCATCATTTTTTTCATAACTTAATTTCTCTGATTCAAAAGAAATAGATTTTACTGGTGTTAGAGAGGCAAAAGAGTTAGGTAAGATGGTTATTAATAGCAATATTATTAAAACACTTAATGACATTAATGTTAATGCTTTGTGTTTTTTAATCTTTTTCATCTTCTTTTGCCTCCTAACTTGCAATGATTGCAGTTCCGTTACTTCCTAATCTACTTTGTATCCAAGTTCTTGCAGTTTCATCTTTTACGATAACTGATAGATTTGATGTTTTATAGAACATATTACTGTAATAAGTGGCACTATTGAATGCGGAATTTCTGAGGTCTATTTTTTTTAGATTTGTACATCCAGAAAACATACTTCCAATGTATAACACATTTTCCATATTAAAACTACTTAAATCCAATTCTTCTAAACTACTACAATTTTGAAACATATCAGTCATATGTGTTGTATTTAATGTATTAAATCTAGTTAATGTTATACTTTTTAAATTACTGCAAGATTGAAACATATAGCTCATATTTATTACCTTTGATGTATCAAAATTACTTAAATTTAGACTGGTTAGATTACTACAATAACCAAACATATAGCTCATCATTGTTACTTGTGAGGTATCAAAACTACTTAAATTTAGACTGGTTAAATTACTGCAAGAATTAAACATATTATTCATATATGTTACTTGTGAGGTGTCAAAATTACTTAAATTTATACTAGTTAGATTACTACAATAGCTAAACATATCATTCATGTTTATTACCCTTGATGTATCAAAACTACTTAAATCTAAACTGATTAATTTTCTGCAGTTATCAAACATACTACTCATATTTGTTGCTTGTGAAGTGTCTAAATATTCTAATCCTTCTATAGACTCCAATTTAGTAAAACCGCTAAATAAATACGAACTGTTTTTATTGGCAATGACTTTTCCTGGTCCTTGTATATAAATCGTATAAGTATTTCCATCTTCGTTTAGAACGGCATAGGCCATAACACTTTCATCATTTGCTTCTGATACATCCCAGAATTCAGTTGCTCCTTCGATTGGATTTAGTTCATTTTCAATTATTATTTTTGTAGTATTATATCTATATGTACCATTCCAGAATTCTCCGTTATATACTAAGTTAGGAATTTCTTTTATTATTGGTTCCGTCTGATATACTGTCCCATCCATCGATTTATTGATAGTTACTTTTGCCCAGATGGCTTTTAATCTTATATCATTTCCATCAGATACAAAATAATCATTTCCAATCATGGATACATTTTCTTTATTTACTACTTCCCATCCTTGGAATTTATATCCGTCACAGGTTAAGGTAGTGTCTTCTATTTCTACTGGATTAAATACCGAATATTGTTTGCTTTTAGGAAGTGTTCCTTCTACTTTGCATCCTTCTGGTGCATTTCCATCATAGCTTACTGTAAAACTATTAGATAAAACTGGTGTATCTGTTTTACTAATATTTTCTTTTATACCATCAATTTCACTAGTTACTTCTTCTTTGGTATTTGTTTTGTATAAATCAAATTTATCAATATATTCTTCTTTTAAATAAACATCGATTGTCATAGTTGCATTACTTCCGGAAGAAAGATTATCTAGATTCCAAGTTATTTTTCCATCCTCTTTATCTAAAGTTGTTGTTCCTATAGATGTTGTGATATCTTCTTTATTTTCTATTTTAAAGTATTCCTTATTAATATAGTCTGTTATTTTAAACTCATTATATGTTTGTCTTGGTGCAGAAGCATCTATTAAAACATTATTTAATGTATTCATATCAGCACTAAATTGTTTATCACTAATATTTTTTATTTCCTCTAATATAGTATTTCCCATTTCATATTGAACTGCATGAATATTTAGATATGAATATTCACTTTTTAAGTATTTATATTGTCCTACCTCATTTGGTGTATCGCTACTAGGTACACCGTCCGTAAGAAATAATACTGTTAATTCTCTATTATCTTCTTTTTGATACTTTATTAATAGTTCCTCTAATTTTACTAAAGCTCGATAATAACTTGTTACTCCTGTTGCTTGAAGATTATTAATTTTATCTGTTAATTCTACTACATTATTTGTAAAATCAGATAATAATGCTGCATTCGTATTGAACTCAATGATTGCTATTTTATTTTCTTTGTTATCTAATATCTTGTTTATTAAATCAATACTATCACTTTTCACTTTATCTAATTTATCACCTGTCATAGAACTAGAGGTATCTATGATTAATATGGTATCTATATTGATATTTTCCTTTATTAATTCTTTGGTATCTACTTGAAACGTTATTCTTGCTTTTCCTTTTCCTATCCATTCTGCTCGCTTTGTTATTTTATAAGATCCAGCATCATTTTTTTCATAACTTAATTTTTCTGATTCAAAAGAAATAGATTTTACTGGTGTTAATGATGCGAAAGAATTTGGTAAAACAGTTACTAATAATAATATTAAAAGAACACAAAAAGACAAAAATACAATTGCCTTTTTATTATTTAAATATCTATCTTTGTTTTTTATCATTATTTACTCACCTTATTCTATTTATTAGTATATCAAAGATACCTTTATTTAACAATAATATAATAAAAAAATAAAGGTTCTATAATAAATAGTGTTGGTGAGTAAAATTGCTGACACTATTTTAGTCTATAAAAAAGAGTCATTTCAGAAA
>CALVYD010000004.1 GCA_944371995.1 uncultured Bacilli bacterium | reverse complement strand
TTCTCTTAACGCCACCGCTTCTTCAGCTCTCACCCGCATAGCGGGTGGTTTTGTCCTGTTCCTATCCCGGAACATAATAAAAAGCACTTCTTTCAATATCAATATACCAAAAGAAGAGGTAATATATATGTCAGTTTAATTTTTTTCTAATAATTCAATACTTTTAATACGCTTAAGATAAAAATGTCTAATTTCATTCTTTAACTCACAATAAGCTGCAACGCCCTATTCATTTCCAAATAAGATCAACTCATAAGGATGAATCACTCTTTTAGAAATATTTTTTCTATCTTTAGAATAGTATTCAATAAAACACTTATTATGATTTTTAATTGCCCGACTTACCAAATTATAAATTTCCTTATCAGAAACATCAATAGTATCAGGAGTAATAAATCTTTGAGGAACATGTACATTCTGCCTTAAAACATATCCTCCGTAAGGTCCTTTTACAGTATCAATATAAATACCTGCTTTTTCACATTCCTCTTTATATACTCGAATCATTCTAGGACTAACTTCTAACTTTTCAGCAAGTTCTGCTATCTGATACTTACGACCACTGCTGAGTAATTCTAACATTTCTAAAACATTACTAACTTTAGACATTCTATCACTTTCCTAAATAAAACTATAAATACTCTTGATAATATTTTTGAATCTTACTCCAATACTTCTCAGTCATAGGAGACAAATTACTAGCCACCTCTTTTAAAGAAAACCATCGTAATTCTCTAGACTCATCGTCACCTATTTTTAATGTTCCATGATACTTACGAACTTCAAAAACAGCCGTAATATCATATAACTTATCCCCGTTAGGATATTCTCGGTAAGTATCTTTACCAGATAATACTTCAAGTAACTTCATATCATCAATAATAAGCCCTGTCTCTTCTTCTAATTCTCGCTTTGCAGTCTCTTCAAAACTCTCTCCAAGTTCCATCGACCCGCCAGGAAATCCCCAGGAATTAAAATCTGTACGAAGTTCCATCAACACTTCATTCTTTTCATTAAAAACTAATAAACCAGTACCTGCTGTTAAAATTGGATTATGTCCCACATACTGTCTTAAATATTGAATATATCCCATACTACCTCCAAAACTACTTTTTCATATACATTTTAGGATACTTTTCTGCAACACTTAAATCCCTATCATAAACATCATTATTTAGATTTTTATATTCTTCTACAACAGAAGAACAAATAGGACTACCTAATTTATCAAATTTTTTCAATTCACAAATATAATCAAAAGGCGAAGAAGAAAAAACAAGATGATTAAAGCATAAAGCAATAGAATCAAAATAATGCATCATTTCATGGTTTTCTTCTTGTAATTTACTAAGTGCAACAACCCTAGTAACATTATCTTTTCTAAAATCAGAAATACCAGACTTAGAATAAACATCTCCACTATGAAGCTTCTTTTTTACTATCCTATCACGCAACTGATATAAAGAAGAAATCGAAGAAAAATGCCAAGTTGCTAAAACAAGTTCACTAAAAGTAAATTCATTTAACTGTTCATAAATATCTTCATGATAAGGCTTTATATGACTATAAATACTCTCTGTAGTCCCTACTAATCCTCGACTAAAGTCAAAAGTATAATCATCTAAATTACTACCTCTAGATTGAATAATATCAAAATCTCTCTCAACAATACTATCAAAACCTTTTTTATAGATTCGTCTATCTATTTCTGTATCAATATCCCCTTTGGAAAATCTACTTTGCTCACGATAAATAGCATAAAAAAGAAGTTTAGAAGTAGGAACAGTTTTTAAACTTAAGTTTTTAACATTCCAAAAACTCATACTACTGTCCTCCATTTCTTCTCATAAAAATACGTTCTGAATTAGGATATTTCTTAATTAATCTACAATCAATAGCTGTAGAATTTGGATTTAAAGCAACACCCGCTAAATCATCAGCAAGAAAAACATCTCTTCTTACTATCTTTTCATATTCACAATTACAAACTTTCATTACTTTAGAAACAGCCTGTTTAGAAGGTTTTAAAATACCAAGTCCGTAGTCTGCTTGCAAAAGAAAATACTCACAAGAAGTCTCTTTTAAAAAGCGAAAATAATCCACTAACTGTGCCTCTAAAGAACAATCTTCACGAGAACCATCTACACTATTTTGTGATAAGTCTAATCTCATCTGATACTGACGTTCTAATTTATCAAAAAGAACAGGTAACATTGCTAACTCACTAAATGCTAAATGAGAAAAACGTTTATATATATCAAAACCATAATCAATTGGTAAAAGATTTTTATAAATTATATTTAAAATATCACTTAAAGTATGACCTGGCATAAAAGCATAATCTTCTTCTCTCTCTCCTCTTCTCTTAAATACTTTTTTATCACCTTTAATAATTTCCATAGAACGAAAAGGACTTAATTTATATTTCTTTTCTAATCTATCCTTTAAAATTTTAGATGCCTTACTATCCTCTAAAAACATATCATTCTTATATTCTGAAAATAAAATTTCAGAAGTAGGCATCATTTTTAAGTTTTTAACTGATTGACTCATAATTATCCTCCTGAATAAAACGTAAATCAATCATAGCACAAATATAAAAGTATGTAAATAAACTAAATTTGTTCATTAAAAAAGACTCTCTAAAGTCTTCTATTTTTATAAATTTGCTCCATATTAGAATGCTTCTTAATTAATTGCATTTCTTTATCATAAGAATCACTATCTTGCTTAAAAGTATTCCATTCTTGACTCAATACAGAACAAGGATTTTCATATAAAACAACCGTAAGAGCTCTAGTAACATCCTTAAAAGAAGGCCTAACAACAGAAGAATTATGATCTATTTTCTGAAGTAAACGAGAACGAGCTGCTAATTTCAAAAATCGGTAATAATCCCTAATATTTTCCTCATTACTTAAAGTTTGATAATCAGTATTCATTTTTTGTAATTTAGAATATTTAGTATTGTGAAAAGTTTCCAAATTACAAAATATTCCAATGGAAACAGCAAGTTCACTAAAAGTAAAATTTAAAAATCTCTTTGTAACAAAAAACCAATGTTCATGCTCTTGTGGTTGAATATAATCGTATACAATATCTAATCTATCATATACATTAGTATCTTGACAAAAAGCATAATCACGAACATTATCTCCTCTTTTAGAAAACACTTCATAATCTTGCTGAATAATTTTATCAATAGTATCAGCTCTCAGTTTATACTTTTTTTCTAATCTTCTCATAAAAGCACGAGAAACATCCTTATCTTTTAAAGAAATAGCTCCTCGGTAATCAGCAAGTAAAATCTGCGAAGTAGGAGTCACCTTCAAATTTTTAATCATATCCATAGCAAAAACTCCCTTATATAACAAATTGTAATTATAATACCAAAAAACTATTTCAAAGTAAATCCTAACGCTTCTATCTTATCTTGGAACACAGAATCATCAATATCTTTCGCTAGTACCAAATCTGCTTTCTTATCTTCTAAACTAACAGAACAAGATTTTACTCCAGGAATAGCAGATAAAACATTTTTAACACGATTAACACAACCTTCACATTTCATTCCTTCTATATAAATAGTTTTATTTATTTTCTTAAACATAAAAATCCTCCTAACTTGTAAACCTTAATAAATATCCATCCAAATCTTGAATTAGAAACTGTTTATCAGAATAAACCTTATCATCTACTAGGTACTCATCTATTTGCATATCACGAAATATGGGATAATGATTCTTCTGAACCAAATCGTAAATCTTATCAATATCACTAACTTCCATACTAATATTAATTCCTCTTCCATAGGGATATTCTAACTCTCCCGTATTCCAATGATCATTGACCTCTTCAATCATAAGTTGATTACCATCTAATTCTAAAAAGCAAAACTTATCCTCTACTCTCTCATAAACAATCAAAAACCCTATAGATAAGTAAAATTCTTTACTTTTATTAATATCAGAAACACTAAGTTCTGGTATTAACTTATTAAACTTCACTTCCATTATCTCACCATCCATCTAAGTCTTAAAGAATTAAAAACAACAGTTAAACTACTAATAGTCATAAAAATACTAGCAAGCATAGGATTTAAAACAATGCCAAATGGTTCTAATAATCCTGCTGCAACTGGTATCATACATACATTATAGAAAAATGCCCAGAACAAATTTTCTTTAATAACACGATTAGACTTACGACTAATATCAATAAAATCTAATAAATTAGATAAATTATGATTCATCAAAATAACATCACTAGCATCACTCGCAACATCAGTACCATCACTAATACTAATACCAACAGTAGCTTCTACTAACGCAACAGCATCATTCACACCATCACCAACCATGACAACTTTATTACCTGAAGCAACAAATCCTTGAATAATAGAAGCTTTATCTTTCGGTAAGACATCAGCATGAATCTCACTAATTCCTAATTCCTTCGCAACAATTCTAGCCGTATCTAAATTATCTCCAGTAAGCATCACCGTAGTAATACCTAAACCCTCTAAACGAGAAATAACATTTTTCATATCAGGACGAACAGTATCACGAACACCAATTAATCCAACAACTTCCTTCTCTTTTACTAAATATAAAATACTACAACCAGCACTGACTAATTCCTTATAATCCTTCTCATGAAAATCACTAATTCCTAACTTTTTAAGTAATTTTTTATTTCCAACATAATAATGCTCAGAATCAATCACTCCTTCAATTCCCATACCAGGAATATCAGAAAAATCTGAAACAGGAAGCAAATCCTTCTTAGAAAATGCAGAAGCAATAGGATGAGTAGAAAAGCTTTCTAAACTTTCCACTACTCTCAAAATAGAATAAGAATTATCAAGATAAGAAAATACTTGGTATACTTGCAACTTTCCATAAGTAAGAGTACCAGTCTTATCAAATACTACTCTATCTACTTGCCGCATCTCTTCTAATACATCTCCCGATTTCACAATCACGCCTACTTTAGCACAAAGACCATAACTGAGGCTAATAACTAATGGAACAGCAAGACCTAAAGCACAAGGACAAGCAATCACTAATACTGTAACAAAAGCATGAAAGCTAGCCGAAAAACCAAATCCCAGTAATAACTTAATAACAAAAGTAATAACAGAAACCAAAACAATAAATGGTACAAAATAACTACTAATCTTATCAGCAATTCTCTCTATTTTATTCTTCTTTCCTAAAGATTCAACAACCATACTAACAATACTAGAAACAGTAGATTCTTTACCAATTTTCTTTGCTTTATACTCAACTACACCATCATAATTCATAGAGCCAGCAAGCACCGTACTACCTTTCTTCTTTAATACCGGTACACTCTCTCCTGTAATAAACGCCTCATCTGCATAAGACTCTCCATCAACAACCTCACCATCAACTGCAAACTTCTCTTGAGGACGACAAACTAAAATATCATCTAACTTTATTTCATCTAACGTAACAGATACAAAATCATCACCCTTTTTCATAACAGCTGTTTTAGGAGTAATCGTCACCAAATTCTGAATCGCACTAGTAGTCTTATTCTTACTAATATTCTCTATAAATCTACCTAGTTTTACAAAATAAATCACCATCGCAACAGACTCAAAATATAACTCATGTAAAAACAAAGTATTACCTAAACATATCTCTATAAAACTATATATACTATAAGAAAAACTAAAAAACACACTAAAAAGTACCAGAGTATCCATATTAGGCATACGATGTAACAAATTCAACAATCCACTTTTTAAAATATCAAAACCATAGATTACAAAAAAAGAAGAAATAAATAATAATATCAAGCTATATAAAACAGGATATTCCATAGGAGAAAATATCTCCGGTAAAGATAACATAGGTCCCATGGAAACATACATCAATAATAAAAGCAAAATAGCAAAAATAAGTAAATTACGTTTTTCAAGTTTATACATTTTACCATCATCAGTATAAGAATACTCTCCCGGGCTAGAAAAACCTGCTTGCGAAATATACTTCTGTAACTGTTCAATAGATAAATCATCATATTCTATCGTAACCATTCCTAAAATTAAATTAACAGAAGCTGAAAATATTCCTATCTGCTTCATCAAATATTTCTCAAGCCCGCTAGAGCAAGCACTACAAGTCATACCATCTACTTTTAATTGTACCTTTTTCATGAAGAATACCTCCTAAATAAATGCATTACTTCATCAACAACCTCTAAATTTCCCTCTGACACTTCTTTTTTTATACAAGAATACATATGCTTTTCTAAAATAACAGATGATAAACTTTTGACTGCTTTATCTACTGCCAAAAGCTGTGTTAATACATCATCACAATACCGATCTTCCTCAATCATTTTTTTTATTCCTTCCACTTGGCCAGAAATACGATTCAATCTATGAATCAATTGTTTTTTTTCATCCTCTGTTCGATAAGTTCTCTTCATAACATCACCAATTTAATTATATACCCTACCAGGGTATATGTAAAGAAAAAAAGAAAGGAAGTTTAATAACCTAATACTCCCTCTAATGTTTCATCATTTTCAATAAATTCAGATACATCAATAATAGTATACTCATCTTTAGTATCACGTACAACTACTTGTTTAATACCTGCATTAATAATCATTCTTTTACACATAGCACAAGGTCTAGCATTCTCTACATAACTACCATCATCATAATTAATTCCAACTAAATACAAAGTAGAGCCCAGCATATCACGTCTTTCAGCACTAATAATTGCATTCTGTTCTGCATGAACACTACGACATAATTCATATCGTTCTCCTCTAGGAACCTTCAATTTTTCACGCATACAATACTTTAAATCGCAACAATTCTTTCTACCTCGAGGAGCACCTACATAACCAGTAGAAACAATTTCATCATGATTAACAATAATAGCTCCAAAGTTACGTCTTAAACATGTACCACGTTCCGCAACACTTTCCGCAATATCTAAATAATAATTAATCTTATCTCTTCTCATAACATCACCTAAAATAACTATATCACATAATAATAAAATATTTATACTTTTATTCACTATTTTTTAATTCTGCCTCATATAATTCACGATAACCTAGACACTTCTTAAGAAGTTCTTTATGTCCTCCTTCTCCAACAATTTTTCCACCTTCAATAAATAATATTCTATCACTATTAATAATTGTACTTAATCTATGAGCAATAATTAAAATAGTATAGTCCTTCTTCAAATTACTAATAGCTTTTTGTATTTCTCTTTGCGTTTCATTATCGAGTGCACTCGTTGCCTCATCAAATAAAATAATCTCTGTCTTTTGTAAAAATGCTCTAGCAATCGCAAGTCTTTGTCTCTGTCCTCCTGAAAGATTAACTCCACCTTCTCCAATAACAGTATCATACCCTTCAGGTAAACTCATAATAAACTCATGAATACACGCAAGCTTACATGCATCTATCATTTCCTCTTCTGTCATATCAGGCTGCACTAGCCTCAAATTATCCCGAATACTAAGATGAAAAATATAGGGACTCTGACTAATAATAGTAATATTACCACGAATACTTTCCCTATCTAAAAGAGAAATATCAACACCATCAATAGTAATACTACCACTATCAACATCATACATCTTACATAATAAATTAAAAATAGTACTCTTACCAGCTCCACTCTTTCCAACAAATGCAACTGTCTCATTAGCATGAACTTCAAAACTTAAATCATTAAGAACTTTCTTATCATTACAATCATAATGAAAATTAACATGAGAAAAACAAAAATCACCATTTACTTTATCTAAATGCCTAGACCCGAATTTCTCTTTAGAAAACTGATCACTATACATAATAGCAAAAACTCTACTACAAGATAAATTAAAATCTTTAATACTTTGTAATAATATTCCTAAAATATCAATAATAGAAGTAACTCTTCCCTGATAATTATGAATAACTAAACCATTCGCAACAGCTAAATTGCCAGTCATAATTAAATATACCAATAAAAAGATTAATCCTAAATCAAAGACATCCTGTAAACAAAAATGAAGACAATTATACCTATTATTAACTCTCATCATCAAATATCTACTCTGATTTAATTCCTCTACCTGGCTATGAAGTTCAGAAGAAAAACTATCTTCCGAATGTAACATTTTAATATCACGAAGTCCTCTAACAATTTCGGAAACAAAACCAGTAACTTTCTCATTTTCCTTACGAAATTCCTTATCCTTACTATTATATATGCTAACTCTCCTTCTCTCAATCAGATAAAGTACAATAACCATAACAATTAAATAAATAAATAAAGGCTCTAAAACTAATAATAAATACCGCAATAAAAATACCAAGATTAATTAATATTCTGCTAAGATACAAATTCAAAACATTAAAAATATCCGCCAGTCTACTAGTATCACTAGTAAGTCTTTGAATAAATACTCCTGAACTATTAGAATCAATAATTTTATTTTCTAATCTTAATATATTTTTTCCTAATGCTGTTTGTATTTTTATAAACGATTCCCGAAAAATAATCATAGAATAATATCTAGAAAAATAATTTAACATGTTACGTAACAATTCAAGTAAACATAACACCGATGCCATCATCAGCAACTGATAAAACATACTATCTGTTAAATATATAATTATATTAGCACTAATAATTGGCACAACAACACTAATAATAACCACAACAAAATTACATAAAATATATTTAATTAATTTTGCTTTTTGATCTTTAGCATATTGCCAAACAAATTTTAAATTAGAAAAAAACTCTTTCATATTTACTCCTCGATAATAAGTCCAATAGGACAATGATCACTACCTAATATATCTTTATAAATAAGACTATCTTTAACTTTAGAAATAAACGACTTAGATACTACAAAATAATCAATTCTCCAGCCAATATTTCTCTCTCTAACACCCTTCATATAACTCCACCATGTATAAGCATCACGCCTATCTGGATATAAATAACGAAAAGTATCAATAAATCCTGTTTGTAATAATCGACTAAACTTACCACGTTCTTCATAAGTAAAACCAGCATTACCAATATTAGATTTAGCATTCTTAATATCTATCTCTTCATGAGCAACATTCATATCACCACAGAAAATAACTGGTTTATTCTCTTCTAACTTTTTGATATAAGCTAAAAACAAATCTTCATACCGCATACGAGATTCCATTCTAGATAAATCTCGTTTTACATTTGGTACATAACAATTAACTAAATAAAAGGAATCAAACTCTAAGGTAATATTACGACCTTCACTATCATACTCCGAATCTCCTATTCCATATGTAACAGAAATAGGTTTAACTCGACTAAAAATAACAGTACCAGAATATCCCTTACGCTCTGCTGGATATAAATACATAGTATAACCATCTGGTCTAAAATCAAACTGATCTTCCATTGCTTTTACTTCTTGCATACAAAAAATATCAGCATCAACATCTTTAAAAAATTCACTAAGACCTTTCTTTAGGCAAGCCCGAATTCCCGCAACATTCCACGATACTATCTTCATTTTAACTCCTCCTTCAACTGATATAAAAATGGACTAAATGCTGTTGGTAAAGCAAAACGCTCTTCTACCTCAGAAACACTATAAAACATATCCTGACAATTTACACTTTCAAAAGTCACAAAATACGCCTGCATTTTCCACTTTTTATGCGTAAACACATGAGTATAACAAATACTCTTCTTAATATTTTCTACTATACCATACTCTAAAGACCATTCTCTAATCTCTTCAATACTCTTATTTCCAACTATATTAGGAAACTCATATAAATTATGTAAAAGCCCTGGACTCTTTCTCTTTCTAACATGAGTTTTACCATACCAAATAGGAATAATAACTGTCATATCCACTTCTTCTTTTACCTTTTTCTCATCTTTTACAGGAAACAGATAATAGTTACTGTTTTGATAAGATAGGCACCCTTCTTTCAAAGGACAAATATCACACTTTGGCATACCATTAGGAATACAAATAACTTCTCCTAACTCCATCATTGCTTCATTAAAACAGCCAGGGTCAAAAGACATCATAGAAAGTAATCTATCATGAATCATCACTCTAGTACTATCCTTAGAAATATTAGAAGAATCATTATAAAACCTAGTAAATACTCTCATAACATTTCCATCCACAGTAACTTGATTTTCTCCAAAACAAATAGAAGATATCGCACTAGCTGTATACTCACCAATACCAGGCAATTGAATAATTTCTGCATAAGTAGTAGGAAATACTCCTCCATACTTTTCCATAATCATGAAAGCAGCCTTCTTCAAATTCCTAGCTCGATTATAATAACCAAGTCCCTCCCATAATTTCAATAATTTATCTTCTGAAACATTTGCTAAAGAAGAGATATCAGGTAACTCTTTCATAAACCTCTCATAATAAGAAATTACCGCCTCAATTCTAGTCTGTTGAAGCATCACCTCAGATATCCATACATGATAAGGATTCTTATCTCTCCTCCAAGGAAGAATCCGTCTATTTTCTAAAAACCACTCTTCTAAATTACTAATATAATCCTGCATAAACTTCACCACTTATTTCTATCTATTATAACAATTTTTATATACTTTTACTATCCTTAAAAATATGCTATACTAGGCAAGAACAAAGAAAGAACCTAAAAAAAAATATTAAAAGGTGATACTATGTACAAAATAGAAAAAAACTTAAACCGTCTATATAGAAAAGAAGCAACATTCTTCTTAGATCCAAAAGAACAACTAGAACTAGCAAAAAAATTAAAAAAAGAACCATATCAAATATATAAACCATATCCCGATAGTGAAAAAAACATCTTTTATATAAAAGAAGAACCAAAAGTAATTCTATATGAAATAAAATCAAAAATACCTCTAGAACATAGAGAAATACTAGGTACACTCTTTTCTCTAAACATCACCAGTGAACTATTTGGAGACATAGTAATTACTAATAATCATTATTATATCTATGTATTAGAAAGTATCGCTCCCTATATTAAAAACAATTTATTACTGATAAAAAACTCTCACGTAGAATTAATAGAAGTACCTCTAGAAACACTAAAAGAATATCATAAAGAATATGAGGCAATCGAAATCATCGCATCAAGTACTAGAATTGATACAGTAATTTCTAGATTAATACAAACTAGCAGACCAAACATCATAGAAAAAATAAAAAATAAAGAAATAATATTAAACTATGATATTCTAAAAAATAACTCCTACCAACTAAAAGAAAATGATATATTCAGTATCAGACGCTATGGTAAATATCAATATATAGGTATCAAAAAAAGAAACAAAAAGCAAAAACTATATCATAGAATGTAAAAAATACAAGTAACTACTTACTTGCTTTTTTTGTATAAATCATAACACCATTATGGTTAGGAAAAACATCATAAATAGGACTTAACTCTTGAAAGGAATTTCTTACCTTATCATCAATTTGATAAAAATAACTTAGTACTTGACCATTTTTCTCTAAAGGAATCGCCTCCAACAATTTCCGATAACTTGCAACAGATTGATAAGTAGAAATATTAGATAAATTAACTACATCATAAGAAGATGGTAAGTCACTTGCTAATTGATTAATATCACCTATATAAGGAGTAAAGTTAACTTTAGAAATAGTATCATGCAATTTTAAGTATTCTACTGGTTGTAAATGCTTATTTCTATTAACAACACGTTTTAATGTATAAGGTTCACTAGAAAATAACATCGAATGATAAATATCAGACCAATCATAAAAAGAAAATAAACTATCCCAGAATTCTTTGGAATCAGAGTCGAGAAATTTTCTCATTTCATCATACATATCATCATAATAATCATCGCCTTCTACATCAATATCACCATAGAAAAAATCACAATATTTATTCACTTCTGAAAATAAAAGAATACCTGCTCTTTTTAAGGTAAAGTAATAATATGGAAAAATACTAATATCAAAGATATCAATATTAGAAGTTCCCTCTACAACTTGATTAAAAATTTGTTCTGACGAAGAAATCACAGTTAAGGCTCGATTACAATCTTGTAAATACTTCTGATAGTATTGCATATCTTCATTAGTAGTTTTATAAATAAAAGAAGTAGAATGATAAACATCATCACCATTATTTGTTGAACATCTGCCTTCAATTATCTTTTGAGCAAAACTTATATAATCACACTTCATAATTATCCCTCTTATTAAAAGTTCCATATATAATATCAAGAAAGCACTAAAAAAGCAAGAAAAAAGAAGCCCTAGCTTCCTCTAATTCCTAATTTTATGGATAAACTTAATCAAATAATAATGCCAAGTAACAGGAAGTTCAAACTCACCAATCAACTCCTCAACAATACCATTAAATCCCCGTTTAAACTCATAAATTCCATAATCTTTTGGATGCTCATTAATATTAGCAGGAATTCCATAAAAATTATGCTTCTTAAATCCATGTTCGATCCCGTATTGAATCATCATCCATTGTAATAAATATTGAGAATTAAATTTCATAAACTCTTCATAATTACCACTAGATAAATAAATAATCTCAGGCTGTATAATCATAAACATCGAACCAGACAAAGTAATAACATCCGTATTTTTCTCTTTTCTAATATCTTCTGCTTCCTTAATTCTCTTCTCATAAGAAGCAATTTCATTCTCTAAGTTTTTCTTTTGACCTTCATTATATTTCGCATCACTAAGCTTAGATAACTTATCTTCTGCTGATTTTTTATCTTCTTCTAATTTCTTCTGATACTTTACTAAATCTAACTCGGTAACATAATACTTAACTTCACTCTTATCATGAAAAAGTTCATACATCTTTTGATAATAATCAACACTACGAATAGAAAAATTCTTTCTTTCTCCAGTTTCTACCATAATATTTTGAAATCGATCCAATTCATCATATCCTAATTCTTTTACAGTAATACCAATTTTTTCAGTCTTACGAATCGTATTTCTAGTATTAGGCTTCATCTCTTTTAATATTTGTTCACAAGTCTTTCCTTCTAGCGGTAAAGAAAACATCCAACCAACTTGTTCCATATCAGGAATACTTACCTTTTTAAATCCCAAACTTTCTAAATGAGAAACAACATTACTATGATCTACACCATCTTCTACTATATTTCCATCAATATCTCTTTCTTTATAAATAACATATGGATCCATTCTAAAAATATAGCCATGATGTTTTCTAACAAAATTCTTAATTTCCTTTAAAAAATAATCTAATAACTCTTTATTCTCATAATCAACTAAAACTCCTCTAGGAGAATAGAATTCATATTTACCAAAATGACGCTTATGAGAGACAATCATCGCTGCTGCTACTACATCATTATTATCTTTAACACCAACAAAATAAACATCCCAGCCATTACTTTTTCTAAGTTCACCAATCTCAGGTGCAGATAAAAAAGTCTTTAATGGATGATTTTCCCAAAACTTACGATATTCTTCTTCTGTAATCTCTAAAAATTGCATAATATCACCTTCTATATTAGTATATATGAAAACAAGTATTTTATCAAATAACTACTTCTGAACAGAAAATAATTTTTTCTTTTTATGATAAGCATCTTCTACTTTTTGATATACAATTTTATCTCTATCAAATAAAGTAATAATAAATAAAAATAAAACAATAAGTAAAATAATAATTACAATACAAAGTACAATACTAAACTCTTCTCTACGAGGAATAGTCGTATCTAAATAACTATTAGTTAAATAAGTATTAAAATTATCACTGGTAATAACTACTTCATTTTCAGCCGGAACAAAGTTAGTGATATTTTGAATAGCCAATTCTTTTAATTTATCATCAATAACAACCGGATAACCATACACTTTGACTGGCTCAGGAACTTCAGTAGTACGCTCATAAGTATAATCAATAATAGCTTTATACTTATCATAATCCTCAGCATTAATAGCAATCAAATAAGTATGCCAAAGACCAGTATCTTCTTGTTCGATAACAAAGTGGATTTCCTTATTAGAATCTTGATAATATGCGAATTTCTCACTCATTCTAGAAATAGTAATATAACTGTAATCATCAACAGACTCTACTTGATTCCATGGAAGGACTTCTTTTTTCTCATTATATAGTTGATAAATACAAACAATCAAAATAGTAATAACAATTAGATATATTAAACAAATAAAACTCTTAAAAACTAATCTTTTTTCATACCATTTTTGATGAATATGATTTCTCACACTTGGTTTAATTCTTTGTATCTTCATATACTTACCTCTAGTATAATAATACCATAAAAGAAAAAAATGGAAAATACTTATTTCCATTTTATCCTATAATAGAAACTAAAAATTAAAATATTTAGTCAAACTCTTCTAATTATTACTCGATTAATATAATGATATTAAGACAAAGTTTGTTCTTTCGTTACAGTTTTAGAAGTTCCCTGAACATCATAAGCAGTAACGACAATTTTTATAGTTCCAGGAGCATAACTAGTTAAATCAACATTTCTACTAACACTTGACAAATTTCCAACAGTAATAGATTCAGACATATATACCTGTTGTTCATTCTGAAGAATATAATATTGATAACTTGCTATCTGATTATCACTAGAAGTACTAACATTAATAGTTGCTGAAGGATTAGTACCGGCATTAAAAGTAACATTAATATTAACCGTTTTAGCAACAGTATTATCTGTAGTTTGATAGGAAGGACAATCTAAATAAACATCATACTTATAATTAGATTTAGAACTTTTAGTTACTTTTACATAACTATTTTCAGATTGAGAACAGTCTTTTTTTGAACGATCAACAACATCAGGAAGATATCCTTGCTCTACCAAAGTCTTAATCAATATTGTCCTGCTTTGACCAACAGATTTTGGTAAAGACCCTCTATGGTCTGCATAATAGCTTTCAGCTCCCATGGCAACATTTTTCTCTAATGTTTCATAATAATTATCTTCTGCATCATCTAAAATCCATGATACCGCTCCAATAGCAGCACCCATTAAAACACCTAAAATAACAATGGTAACCAATAATTCAACCATGGTAAAACCATGATTATTTAATCTTTTTCTAGACAACATTGGTTATACACCCTTTCTGTTTAAATTACACTTTCAAAAACTAGTAAGAAGTAACAGTTTGTAACTCTTCTTCTGTTAAATATTGTAATTCATAATCAGTAGTTTCAGTAATATCTTTTTCTGTAAATTCAATTTCTATAGACTGAGTATCCCCTGGTAAGAAATCTACATAACGTAAAATAAATTCTTTTTGATTACTGTTATCAAAAACAACCTTTAAAAAGCCAGCAGGAACATCTACTTCACCAGTATTTTGAATATAGAAAAGTATAGAACCTACTCCTTCTCCCTCATTATAAGAAATATCCATTTTTTCAACACATAAACCGTCTAAACAATGAAGTTTTTTTAATTCTTCACTATCATTAGTAATTGTTTTATTGGACTTAGCTTCTTCCTTATCTGGTAAAAAAACTAGTACCAAACCTACCGCAATCAGAATAACTGCAAGTAATACGATAATAAAACCAACTTTCCCCTTGAATTTACTATTAGATTTTTTCATTCTTTCCACCTCTTTATCAATATCTATTTCCATATCCTATATATAGATTGTACACTCATCT
Source organism: uncultured Bacilli bacterium (assembly GCA_944371995.1). Taxonomy (GTDB): domain Bacteria; phylum Bacillota_I; class Bacilli_A; order RF39; family UBA660; genus Faecimonas. The sequence goes on along the minus strand of CALVYD010000004.1, from coordinate 67,365 downwards.
TTACTATTTTGTCAAATCAAAAACCAGATTAATTAATTAAATAAATAAATAATCTGGTTTTTTATAACTTATCTGATAATTTTTATCTTGCATATATTTATCAATAAGAACTACTCGTTGCTGTTCTAAACTTTTAGCAACATCAATAATTCTTTGATTTCTAGATCCTCTAAAATAAAGATCATAACTTTTCTCTTCCAAAATAAACTTACCATCTACTAAAACATCAATTTGTTCAAGTAAACGCCTTGCTTTCGGATTTAATAACATTTGCTCATACGTAAAACCAGTATAACACCATACATTAAGTCCCTGTGCATGAGCTGCTTTACTAATTTCGTAGCAAGCATCTGCCTGACATACTGGATCTCCACCAGACAAAGTAATTCCATCTTGATTTTTAATCTTTTTAAGTTCTGATATAACTTCATCTACATCTATCAACGCCCCGCCTTCAAAATCATGAGTATCAGGATTATGACATCCAGGACAATGATGAGGACATCCTTGCGTCCATAGAACAGTTCGAATACCCTCACCATCTACAATAGAGTCTGGTTGTAGATAGGCAGCCAATCTTATTTTCATATTACTTACCTTCTTTAGACATAATTTCTTTTAATCCAGAATGTTTTACACGATCTCTTTCTTCTGCACGTTTACCATTATTAAATCTAGAAACATCTCCAGCTAAATATCCAGTAACTCGTCTAATTCTTTCAAACTTTTGTCCTTCACCAATAATTTTTTCCATAATATTTCACTCCTCTTTTCTTTATTATATATATATAACTATTCACAACAATTATTATCAATAGATGTAATCTGTTCAATCGGAACGCCCTCAAATTCACGACGTCCACATTTAGGACATACATCATTAATCACACCAACATATCCACAAACAGGATCACGATCCACTGGATGATTAATTGCCCCGTATCCTATACCAGCTTCTTTCATCACACGAATAACTCTTTCAAAAGCATCAACATTAGAAGCAGTATCACCATCTAATTCAATATAAGAAATATGACCTCCATTAGTAAATTCATGATATGGAGCTTCTTTCTCAATTTTATCAGTAATACTAATATGATAATAAACTGGTATATGGAAAGAATTTGTATAATATTCTCTATCTGTAACACCTTTAATTTTTCCATAAATAGCTCTATCAATTCTAGTAAATCTACCAGATAATCCTTCTGCTGGTGTTGCTAAACAAGTAAAATTCAAATTATATTTTTTAGAGTTCTCATCACAACGATCACGCATAAACTTAATAATTTCTAACCCTAATTTTTGACTTTCTTCACTTTCACCATGATGTTTACCAGTTAAGGCTTTTAGACACTCAGCAAGACCAATAAATCCAGTAGATAAAGATCCGTGTTTCCAAACTTTACGAAGACGATCAGATGGTTTTAACTTTTCTCCGTTCGTCCAAACACCTTGTCCAAGTAAAAATGGAAAATTATAATTATGTTTACTACATTGTACTTCAAAACGTTCTAGTAACTGATCACGAACAATATCCATTACTTCCCCAAGTTCTTGATAAAAACCTTTCATATCTGGTTTTTCTCTTTCTTTCAAACAAATACCATATTTAATTCCAAGTCTTGGTAAATTAATCGTCGTAAAAGATAAATTTCCACGTCCTGTAACCACTTCATTATCTGGAGAAGTAACATCGCCGATAACTCTAGTACGACATCCCATATAAGCAATTTCTGTATTAAAATCTCCTTCTTTATAATATTGTTTATTAAATGGAGCATCAATAAAGGCAAAGTTAGGGAAAAGTCTTTTTGCAGAAACCTGACAAGCTAATCTAAATAAATCGTAATTTGGATCTTCTTTATTATAATTAACTCCTTCTTTTACCTTAAATATAGATACTGGAAAGATTGGTGTTTCACCTTTTCCAAGTCCACGATCAGCAGAAAGTAAGAAATTCTTTATTACCATTCTACCTTCAGGAGAAGTATCTGTTCCAAAATTAACAGAAGAAAATGGAACCTGAGCACCTGCTCTAGAATGCATAGTATTTAAATTATGAATAAATGCTTCCATTGCTTGTTGTGTAGCACGATCAGTCTTTTGTAACGCTTTTTCATAACTCTTTTCAAAAATTTCATGAATTCGACTTGAGCCTTTACTATAATCACTAAACTCTTCTACCTTTACCTCAATAGATTCTAGCTTATCAATCTCACGAATAATTCTGTCAATATTAATAATTGGAATAAATCCCTCTAAATCAAGGAAATCATAAATTGTCTGCTTAAATTGTTTTTTAAAAGTTTTAAGAACACCTGGTGCTAAATAATAATCCAAAGCTGGTATCGCTTGTCCACCATGTTGATCATTTTGATTTGCTTGAATAACAATACAAGCAAGGGATGCATATGTTGAAATATCTTGTGGAGGGCGAACATAACCATGTCCAGTATCAAATCCATTTTTAAACAATTTTGATAAATCAATTTGACAACAAGTAGTAGTTCCCATGGCTAGAAAATCCATATCATGAATATGAATAGTACCATTATCATGAAGTTCAGCATACTCTTTCTTCATTAAATATGCTTTTGCAAACTCTTTAGAAACTGTTGCTCCATACTGTAGCATGGTTCCCATGGGACTATTTCCATCAATATTAGCATTTTCTCGTTTCGCATCTTCTTCATTAGCTGATTTTAAACCTAAATTTTCTAAAGATTTTAAAAACTTATGAGTCTTATTATCTCCAAAGAAACTCTCTCTTGACTGATTTCTTCTTTCACGATACTCAGAAAATGATTTATAAACATCATCATATCCTTTACTAGAAAGTTCTCCTTCAATATAATCTTGAATCTCTTCTATCTTAAAGCGATTATTTTTCTCTTTCGCATCACGTTCAATCTTTTTTAAAACAGCTTGATATACTTTTTGAATATCTTGTGAAGTATATTTTCTCTCCTTTTCAGATTCATCATCATCAATTTCAACACTATCAAACCCTTTTTTTATTGCCAAAGCGATTTTTGCTCCATCAAAAGCCACTTTTTTACCATTTCTCTTAATTACTGTAACATCTTCTAACATCTCATTTAACTCATTTGTATCTGCCATACATTTACCTCCAAAACCTCTATGTCTACATCAATTGTAAAATGCAAAATTCTAAAATGCAATAGACAATATCATGAAAATTTTACCACTTTTTTCAAAAGTATTGATATAGCTAGATTTTGTAAAAAAATGTTTTTTGTTCGATTTACGACAATTTACAACAATAGACATTTTTTAAAAATTATTAAAATCATTTTTTATATTTTTGTTAAAAATTAAATATTAAAAACGAATATTTTCCTTATTTTTCAACATTTTACAAGAAAAAATTGCAAAAAAAAATTAAAAATTAAAAAAAATAGCTTTTAAATATTTTTAATTTTTTTAGATTTTTAATCAGTAGACCCGAACCCTCCTAGTCTCTCTCCAACTGCACTATCGTCATCCGTAACTAAAAACTTCTGAAATACTACTTGTCCAATAACATCTCCTTTTTTTACATTAATATCATGATCACTACAATTAAAATAAGCAAAGTAAAAATGACCATCATTATCAGGATTACCATAATAGTCAGAGTCTACTAAACCAACGCTATTAGCAAGCACAAACCCTTTTTTAGGGCCACTACTACGATTTAATAATAAAAAGCACTCATCCTCCCTACAATACGCTTTTAACCCTGTAGGAATTAATGTCGGCTTAATACCAGGATAATACTTTGGTATTACAATATCTTCTGCAGCCTCCACATCATATCCAGCAGAATGTTTTGTCTTTCTAACTGGAATATGGATATCCTTATCTTCATAACCTTTAACTATTTCAAATCCTCTATTTCTCATACTTACTTCCCTCCAAAAATTTCTTTGTATAAACACGATATTTATCACTACCATACAATCGGTAAGCCTTCTGATAACTAACATGTTCTCTATTTTCTAAAACTAACATAATATTTGAATCACTGACAACAATTGTTTAATCAAGGCACTCTTCTTCTCCATAAGGTCCCTCTAATATCGCATTGCCAAGCATAGCAGTAAACATAAAGCCAACATCACTAAGACAAAGTTGCAAAGTACGACCCTGCTTTACCAAATCTAAAACATATGGAAATTCTGCCTCACCTGTCAAAGCACTAGGTATCATACCATAATCAGTTTTCTTTAAATAACCAGCTCTAGCATTTTCATCTCTATCATAAGAAAAATACAAAGTATAACCATTATTTAATTTATTTACTATACTATTCACTTTCTAAAACCTCACTATTATCAATATATAATATTTTTTCTTGATTAGCTAAACTTTTCGGAACGTCAATAATTTTTTGATTACTACTTCCTACATAATGTATTTTTAAACTAGCAAGTTTCAAAACAAACCTTCCATCTAATAATACATCAATATGTTTCAAAATTGTATCTAAATTATTATCAGACGTTACCTGTTCTAATAATTCTTCCCAGGTATACCCTGTATAAAGCCATATTGTTTTATTAGGAAATTTCTCTTTGACTTCAACAACCAAACTAGAAATATCACATCGATTACCATAAAATAAAGGATCACCTCCAGATAGTGTAAGACCACTACACCAGTCCTTTTCAAGTTCAGCAAAAATTTCTTCTTTAGCAGTATTATCAAACTCTAACCCTTCTGTTTGATCCCAGGTAATTGCATTCTGACAGCCAGGACAATGGTGAGAACAACCAGAAACCCAGAGTACCACACGAAGCCCTTCCCCGTTAAGCATATCCGCTTTTGTAATATTATGATACTTCATTACATAGACTTCCTTTCAGAAATTTCCACCATTTTAGCATTATTAAGCATCGTATCTCCATGAACTCTTGAATAAGACAAATAGCCGTTCATTCTCTCAATTTTAGTAAGATCCGTACTACCACATTTTGGACACACATCCATATCTAATTCTTCATGTCCACAATGGTTACAATAAGATAAAGACAAATTAACACCCTCATAAAAACCCTTTTCCATAGCTCTTTCTACATAAGTAACCATAGCTTTTGTATTATAACTTAAATTATAACGAACATATTGAATACGTCCACCTCGAAATAAATCCCAGAATCTCTCTTCTAAATCTTGCTTCTCGATTCCTGTAATATCTTCCCAGACACCACAATGAAAACTATTAGAGACATATTCACGAGAACTAACGCCAGGAATAATTCCATATTTCTTACGAAACTGTTTAATTTGTAAGCCACACAAATTCTCAGCTGGTGTTCCATAAATTGCATATAAAATATGATCTTCATTCTTAAACTCTGTTATTTTCTTATTGATATATTTCATAACATCAAGTGCAAATTGTCCATCCTCTACAATACTTTTCCCATTATATAAAACTTGTAACTCATTTAAAGCCGTAATGCCAAAAGATGCAGTAGAAGATTTTAATACAGGCTCAATTGCTTCCTCTGGTTTTAAATGTCCTCCATAAAAACCACCTTGACAATATGCAAGTGGATTCGTAGATGCTTTACGTTTTGCAAGATACCTATAAGTTCTAAGATGAATATGGCGAATCATTTCTAAATAATAATCTAATACTTCATAAAAATCTTTTTGTTCTTCACGAGCCTTTGCCAAAATCATAGGTAGATGTAGTGAAACCGCCCCGATATTAAATCTACCAATAAAAACCGGTTTATCATTTTTATCTACTGGCTCCATTCCGCCATGCTCATACCATGGTGACAAAAATGCTCTGCATCCCATGGGAGACACAATTCTACCATACTTTTTATACATTTCTGGAACATATCCCTCTCCACTTAAAGACAAATAATCCGGGTACATTGTTTTTTCACTACATTTAATAGCTGTAAGAAAACTATCACGAAGACATCCACCTTCTCCATGAACTTTTTTATCATACAAAAATACAAGTTTAGGAAATAATGTAGGACGTCTAAATCCTTTCTTTCCTTGACCTTTACGATGTACATCCAACATAGTTTTTGTAATCATTACTGCGTACTTATCAGTATCTACACCAAAAGTAAATGTCACAAAAGGATAGTCACCTCTACTAGAACTAACAGTATTAAGTTTATACTCAACACCTTGATAACCTTGCTCACACTCACGTATAGTTTTCTTCCAAGCATACTCCTCTGCTTCTTCTCTATACTCTTCACCCTTAATATCTAAATACTCCTGATAATACATATCATAACTTTTCTTAGCATATTTTTTTAACACAGTATCAACTTCTGGAACCGTAAAACCACCATACTGCATGGCTGTAGTATTAATAATAACATCTCCTAGAACATTAAAAGCTGTCTGTAATGTTTTCGGTTCAGTATACCAAAGATTACTCATCTCAAAACCATCTTTTAAAACATTGGCCATATCAAACAAACAACAATTCATAGTATCTCTTCGAAAAGCCATATCATGAATATAAATATATCCATCTTTACAAGCTTCTATTTCATTAGCTGTCAAAAAAAATTTTTTATAAAGTTCTTTATTTAAACTATTATAAATTAGACATCTCTGTGTAGTAACTAAAGCACTATCCATATTTGAACATTCTTTATCACCAATATAAGTAATAACTTGTGCTTTCTTATACACTTTATCTAAAATATGAACAATTTCTTTTTTATAATCACGATATTCTCTATAACTTTTCGCAACTAAAGGATTAATTTGTTCTAAAGCCGCTTCACAACAGCTATGAACTTGTTCTACCGTAGGATTACTAGTCTGAGTACTTAAAAATTCCCTTACTTTAGAAACAATTTGTTCTAAAGCATCCTCGGTCAAATCAACCATAACTCTCTCAGCACTAGCAACAACTGCTTTTTTTACTCGTTCTGGATCAAATTTTTCTAAATTACCATTTCTTTTTACAATCATAATATCTTTCGTCATATATATACTATCTCCCTATTCTATAGATTCCATTCTACTCTACAAAAAGAAAAAACATTTGTTGCATTTGCAACAATAAATAAATTTTGTTAAAATTAAAAATATTGAGGTGATAAATATGACAAAAACACTAGAAGAAACAAGAATAACAGAATTTAAGAAGAATTTGTCAAACTGTGTCAATGTCAAACGTAAAATATTTTACAATAAAGAAACTATATTAAGTTCTTTTCCAACAAAAAAAAACATAGGTTTTATAACCTATGGAAAAGCTAATATTGTTAAAAATGATAGTGAAGGAAATGTAACTATAATGAGAGAGTTAAAAGAAAATGACATATTTTCAAATTTATTTTTTCAAGATACGGAAGATGACATTTACATTATCAGTAATAAAGAAACAGAAGTAATTTTTATTGATTATTATAACATATTAAAAAATTGTAATATCAACTGTTCATTTCATAACAATTTAGTCATGACATTATTCGACTTATTAATAGTAGATAACAAACAACAAAATGAGAAAATAGAACTATTATCCAAACGTAGTGTAGAAGAAAAATTATTATTTTTCTTAAAACAGAGAATGAATGACAATCATATATTTAAAGTAACCACATCCTACAAAGCCATTGCAGAATATTTATTTGTAGATAGATCAAATTTAATGAGAGAATTAAAAAGAATGGAAGAAAAAGGTCTGATAGAAAAACATGAAAAAACAATTAAAATTAATGTTTAATCATTTTTTATTTTAGACTTTTGATATTTTTCTTCAAAATCATAAGCATTAGAAAGATAGAAATTTTGTCGCAAACCAAAATCATTCTGAAAAACTTCTTCAAACACTAAATGGTCTAAATCACAAACCACATAATCTCCTTTTTTTAAAACCGTGGTATTTTCTCCCAGAAGGCCACGAGTAATAGAATCAGGATAAAGTGTCTTTTTATAATGAATCGTATTATCACATAAAAGTCTACCTACATTTTCTTTTTTTACATCTAACCATATCTGCTTATCCAAACGAATCAGCCTATATAACTCGTATAATTCAGACTCAGAAATATGAATATCTGTATCCACTTTTTCAACAACTTCAATTGTTCCTTTAAGAAAAGAAATATCTTCTAAATTAACCCTAATTAATGGTGCCAAAAAATAAGGACTATTAGGCATAAAATAGGTATATCGTTCATCACCAACTTTTACTACTTTACTTCCTATTTCTATAACATCAGAAAAAGACCCTGCAGAAAGCAATTTTATATCAACATAAGAAAGTTCTTCATGTTTCAAAAGTTCATCTACTAACATAACTAAAACATCCATAAGAGTATCAAGTTGTGTATCAGAATAAGATAAAGATAACTTTTTCCCAAGTAAAAAAGAAACATAATCCTTTTTATAATCCATTAAATACTGATTTAATAGATTCCTATTCTTTTCTTGCACATAATAATCAGAAATAGCCATAGCAAAAAAAGTGTCTTTAGGAATATAGGATACTAATTCAGAAAAATGAGAATTCACATATTCTTGTATAGAAAAAGTAGAAAGATTATCTAAATCTCCATGAAAATATTTTAATACGATAGGAATATTCTTAACAATATGAGAATGCATATCATCATAACATGATAATTCTTCCAAAACCAATGAAAAAAAAGAATTATTAGGAAAAGCAGAAAGTATAAAATCAAATTTTTCTTTAATTATTTCTGTTAATATAATAGAATCTTTAACTTCTTCATATAAATAATCAAAAAAACCTGGAGCAATCTCATGATGTTGTACACTATAAGAAATAATATTAATAAGTTCCTCTTTCTCCATAATCTCACCTTCTAATTTGCAATAAAAACTCTTGTAAAATAATTCTTACAAATTATCCTATAAAAAGGAATTACTAATATAATATCAGAACAAAAGAATTAAGTAAACTTACTTCGTGATTGCTTAACAGAAGGTAGTCGCTACCGTAGTTTTCTTTTGTTTCTTTCTTATCTACTTTAACTCCATCATATACTTCTTTCATCCTTCAAACATAATATTATAACCGACATTCATGATAACTTTCACATTTTGGACATATCCAACTTCTAACACTTAATTCTTTTACCTTCTCATTCTTATATCCACACCTGTTACACTCCTGACTGCTTAGATAATAACTATCTATTTTGATATATCTTTTTCCATATATCTTAGCTTTATATTCTAAGACGAAAACAATAAGACCTATTGAAAAGCAGATTCCTTATTAACAAAAAAAAGAAAGAAAACTATTTTATCCTCTTACCATCAACAACATTACTTTTCTCATCATTAAGCATATCAGCTAACTCTTTTTGATATCTTTGTTCATATTGATAACCAGGTAAACTTTTAAAATTATTTTCTTTTCTTTTAGATAAAAAATTAAACATTCTCTCAGAATAAATATGATCAGAATCTAAAATAACAGGGCTTCCTTTTGAAAGAGGGGAAAAATTATCATCACCAATTAAACCTCTAACAGATACATCCCTACCCAGCTGTTTATTCCAATGAAACGTATTATCTTTAAGAAGAATTCCTAAATTAATTGACTTAATATCCATACATACAATTCCCTTTTTTCTAAGTTCTTTATAAAAAGAATATAAATCAATATCAGAAACATCAGTATTAACCTTTTCCACTACTTCAATAGTACCAGGAACATCAGAAATATCTTCCAAATTAACACGAATATATGGTTTTAATAAATATTCATTATTAGGAACATAATAAGTACCTCTTTCCTTACCAACCTTTAACACTTTACTACCGATAAGAATAACATCAGAATACCCTCCACTATTAAGTCTTTTAATATCCGTGTAAGAAAGATTCTCATGTTCCAAAACTTCATCCACTAATTTTAAAGTAACATCGATAACATCATCATAATTTTTAGCATCTTTAGGAAGTTTATTTCCTAATAAAAACTCAACATATTCTCTTTTATTTTTAGTTAAAAATTGATTTAAAGCTTCTCTATTTTTATCATCAACATCACCATTTTTAACAGCCATAGAATAAAAACATACATTAGGAATATTAGAAATAAGACTAGTAAAATGTGTATTAATATAATCTTTAATCTTCAAATCAGGGCATAAATCATCAAAGTCAAAAAAAGAATATTCACTATCAACAAAAGATAATAAAAAAGGAATCTGTTCCTTAGTAAAACTATTCATATCATCTTTCCGACTTAGCTCAGATACAAGTAAAAAACGATTACTTGGTAAACACTTAGATACAATCTCTTTATAATGCTCTTGTAACAAAGAAACAAGACTTTGATCATGAAAAAGACTCTTTTTATCATGAGAATAGACCCAGTGAATAAAGCCTGGATAAACTAATCCTTGTTCATAATAATGACTCAATTTTTTCTCAAATTTTTTAGCATTCATAATTCCACACCTACAAAAAGTATAACATAAAAAAGATTAGCGAGGAAGTAAACTCAAGCTAACCTTTCCTTTTTCTAAATTAATATCATCTACATAACAATCAACAATATCTCCAACACTAACTACTTCGCTAGGATGTTTAATATATTTATCTGTAAGCTTAGAGATATGAGCAAGCCCGTCGTTATGAAGACCAATATCAATAAAAGCCCCGAAATCAACAACATTACGAACAGTACCTTGTAACTTCATACCAACCGTCAAATCTTTAATATCTAAAATATCACTACGAAGTAGTGGTTGCGGCATTTCATCTCTAGGATCTAAATTAGGTTTCTTTAAAGACAATATAACATCTTCTAAAGTATATTGATCAGTACCCAGTTTTTCTTGATAACTACGAACATCAATCTTATTTAACTTATCGATTAATTCAGGACTACCTATATCACTAATAGTAAAACCTAAGTCCTTTAATAAATTCTCCGCAATATCATAGCTTTCTGGATGGATTGCTGTCTTATCTAAAGCATTATCACCATCTAAGATACGTAGAAAACCAATTGCTTGTTCGTAAGTTTTATCAGTAAGTAACTTCTTTTTACGAATCTCATCACGAGATACAATCTTTCCTACTTTTTCACGATACTCAATTAATTTTTGACATGTCTTCTTAGTAAGACCAGATACATAACTAAGTAGTGAACTAGAAGCAGTATTAACATTAACACCTACGCTATTAACACATTTTTCAACGACAAAATCTAAAGAACTAGACAACTTTTTCTCGCTAACATCATGTTGATAAAGTCCAACACCAATTCCTTCTGGTGGAATCTTTACAAGTTCAGCAAGTGGATCTTGAATACGTCTACCAATACTAACAGCACTACGTTTTTCAATTGCTAAATCAGGAAACTCTTCTGCTGCAACTGGAGAAGCACTATAAATAGATGCTCCCGCTTCAGATACAATGGCATATTTACAATCTAACTGATATTTATGAATCATATCTGCACAAAATTTTTCAGATTCTCTAGATGCCGTACCATTACCAATCGCAATAATATCAACATGATATCTTTTAATTAGTCCTACAACAACTTCCATAGACAAACGAATTCTATCTTCACTATTATTATTTAAAAATGGTTTAATTACAGTAGAGTCTAAATACTTTCCATTCTTATCAACGACAGCCAACTTACATCCATTAACAAAACCCGGATCAAAAGCAAGAACTACTTGTTCTTTCATAGGAGGAGTAAGTAATAGTGCCTCTAAATTCTTTCCAAAGTTATCAATCGCCGCTTCTTCTCCTTTTTCAGAAAGTTCTGCTCGTACTTCACGCTCAATAGAAGGAGCAATCAATCTCTTATAAGCATCTTCTATTGCTTCTTTAATGCTACTAACAACAAAAGATTTCTCATTCTTAATAATTTTCTTCTCTAAAAAGGCAAGGATACCCTCTTTATCAACATCGATAGAAACTGTTAACACTTTCTCTTTCTCACCACGATTAAGCGCTAAAATACGATGAGGTTTAATCCATTTTACAGGCTCACTATAATCATAATACATCTCATATACTTTACCTTCGTCTTCAGCATTTTTCTTTATTTTAGAAGTAATAATACCATTCTTATAAAAATAACTACGAATCCACTTACGATAACTAGCATTATCACTAATCCATTCTGCAATAATATATTTAGCTCCTGTAATGGCCTCTTCTACAGTTTTTACTTTATCCTTTACAAATTTAGTAGCCATATCTTCTAAACTACCCGTAGTAGGAAAACTCATCATCATTTTAGCTAAAGGTTCAAGTCCTAAAGCAATAGCTTCGGTAGCCTTTGTTTTTTTCTTTTCTTTATAAGGACGATATAAATCTTCCACATCGACTAACTTTGTACAATTCATAATAGAATTCTTTAATTCATCAGTAAGCATACCCTTCTCATCGATCAAACGAATAACATCTTCTTTTCTCTTTAACAAATTAACTTGATATAGATATACTTCATTAATAGAACGAATCGTCTCTTCATCTAAAGCACCAGTTGCTTCCTTTCTATAACGCGCAATAAAAGGAACCGTATTTCCTTCACTAAGTAAAGATAAAACAACTTCTACTTGTTTATCTGTAATATTTAAATTATTTGCTATCTCTTTAATAATAAATTCATTCATCAATTATACCTCCATCTAGCATACTAATTTTAACATGAAAGCAAAAAAAAAGGAATAATATCCTTATTATTTTTTAGGACCAATAGTCTTACCTTCAAAATCAGGCAAAAAAGAATCATCGTCATTTTGAGAAATACGATTTAAAATCTCACAAGCCCTATCAGATGCTAATATCTCATCCCCTAGAGGAATATCTAAATCAAGAAATTCTTCTAACAAACTAGAATCAATACCAGAAATGCCTAAAGAAGAATTGAAATAATAATTATCATCACCTATTTCTGCAAAATCTTTATCATCCAAAGTATCATCAGGTATATCTGTAAAACTCATAAAACCAACCTCCTTAAAAGTAAACATATTATATCAAATAAAAGAGAATTATTCAAGATAATTAATACCCGTACCGTAATATTTCAAATGTAGTATTATAAGAAACCTCATAAACTAAAGCTTCACTAGACGAGGGAAAAAGTAAATCAAACAAATGACTTTTACCAAAACCAATTGCACTACCTCGATCTAAAACAATACCAATAAACTCAGAAATTTTAGAATTTTTAACTCTAACAATCGTACCATAAGGATAAGATTTATCCCCGGCCAAAATTCGCACAGCACCATAAGTAGAATCACTATAATAAATAGTTCCATCACGTACATCTAATCCACTAGCGAGAATTCCACTACACCCGTAGCAATCAGGTCCATAGCCACTTAAACTTCCTACTTGAGTTTCTAAAACATCACTTACATAAGCTTTATCATCTAAACTAGAATCATCAGAAACGACAATCTCCTGATTGACATTATCATTCTCAATTGTATTATCACTTGACACAATAATGGTCTCTTCCTTATCCTCACTATCATCTAAATCAACTTCGCTATCACTATCTATTTCTTTAGAAACAACACTTTCTATATTCTTGGCATATGCTAACAAATCAGAACTTTTTAAAGTTTTCTCTTCAAGTTCAACTGAGACAATCATAGGTTTTGTACTTTGAATACCAACAATAGTAAGATAAAGAACAATACCTAATATTAACATAAAATTAATAATATATATAAAAATTTTCATAAAAAAACTCCTTGTAAACACTAGTCTAGCATATTTACAAAGAGTAGACAATAACTTGACAAAAATTACCAATTGTAAAATTCGTAAATAAATGTAAATTAAGATTCTCTACATTCATATCCACTAATAGTTAAATTCTTTTCAATTTCTGAAATATCATCACCATATTCAACATTAGGATAAATTCCCCCGGCTTCAACAAATTCAGTAGAAACATCCATATCACGTAAAGTACTAAAATTAAAAAACTGCGTTTCTACCATTTCACCAGAAGATAAATTACATTCAATAGAAATACCCGAAATATAAGAAGAAGCTTGCCGCAAATTTTGACATTCAGCATTTCGTTGATTTAAGAAATCAGTACCTCCTTGAATAGAAACAACATGCTGTAAATTCTCAACTTTACGATTTTTAAAGTCATAAGTATCAGTATAATAATAACTAACATTTTCTTCTTCATGCTCCAAAGTACAAGTAAGAGAGCCATTCTCTATTTTGGAAACCTCAGTAGACATCTTAGACTCAGGAATTAATTTATTAAAGAAATCACCAATATAAGGAAGGAAAAAAATCACCAATAACAATACTAAAAATATAATTAAAAATACAATTGGCTTAGTAGGCTTAGATGTATCATTACCATTATTATTAGAATCAACAGATTCATACTGAGAAGTAGAAACATTAGTACCCTTAGAAGATAAACTATTATTATTAGAATTTAAATTAGTAGTACTACTATTATTTTGTATAGATGCATGAGAATGATAATCACTAGTAGGAAACACATTACTAGTTACATGATACTGATTTTCCTGATTAGAAAAAGGTCTTGGCATATCTGACATAGGAGATAGCTGATCCTTAGAATTAACTAAAGGAGGAGTACCTTCATTAGAATCTAATGAATTCAAATTAGTTTGTATATTATCTTGGGAAAAAGATGGATTAGGTGATGTATTTGAAGTAAAATAATCATTAGTATTTACTGACTGATGAGAAGAATCAAGACTTGAAATAACTTGATTTCCCAATAAATCTGAAGAAGAAACATCACCTGAACGATTCTGACTTTTATTGATGGATGAATCTAGTAATTCAACATCATCATCCTTATTGCTCATAATATCACCTACTTCCTTCTCTCACAATTATAATTACTCGAATTCATTTGCTTTTCAATATCATCAATATTTTGTTGATATACATAATTAGGATAAGTTCCTCCTGCTTCTATATAAGCAGTAGAAACTTCTTCTACATTTAAACTAGAGTAATCTAGAACTTGTTCATTCACATATACCCCTTCATTTAAACTACAAGAAACACGAACACCATTAGCATTAACAACCTGACTTTCTAATAAATCACATTGACTTTTCATTTCAGAAAGATCTAAAGCATCTAAATTTCTATCTCCTTTAATGGTTGTTTTAAAAGTTAAACGATACATTTCATTATCTCGAAAGTTAAAAGTCGCTTGATAAGAATAATCAAATCTTTCATCATTAGTATTCATATCACAAGATAATGTACCAGTAGTAATAACAGAATTAGTATTTTGTTCTTGTTCAATTTTACGACGATTAAAGTAATCATTAATTTCAGGTAAAAAACCAATCACAAAAAGAAGAAACACAAAGAATATAAAAGCCAAATAATATTTAAAATTACTAGCTGCTCTTCTCGCTGCTTTTGCCTCAGCCTTTTGTTTTGCTCTTAATTCTTTTTCTGCTTTTTTATCAGATATTTTACGTGCTTTAGTAGCTTCTTGTTGCGCTTTTTCTTGTTGTTTTTGAAGCATAGCTTGTTGTCTAGCTGCTTCTTCCGCTTGTTTTGCTTGTAATTTTGCAGCCTCTTCTCTTTGCCTAGCTTGCTGTCTTTCAGCTTCTTCTTTTTGTTTTTGAAGTATAGCTTGCTGTCTAGCTGCTTCTTCTCGTTGTTTAGCCTGCTGCTCTTGATATCTTTTATTTATTAACTCTTGTTCTTTAGCAATTCTTGCTTGTTGTGCAGCCATTTCCGCCTGCTTTCTTTGCTGTTGCTGAAGTAAAAGTTGCCGTTGCTGATAAGCCTGTTGTTCTTGCATTTTTTGCTGTGCCAACTGTTGTTGTCTCAAGGCTTCCGCTTTAGCCATTTCCTCGGCGTGTTTAGCAGCTTGTTGTTGTAATAAAACTTGTTGTCTATACGCCTCCTGTTGCGCAGCCTGTTGTTGTATTAATCTTTGTCTTTCCAATTCTTGTTGTCTTAATGCTTCTGCTTTTTTCTGCTCTTCTTGACGTTTTAACTCTTCTTCACTAACTTTTTGCACATCAATAGAACTTTGCACTGTATTTGCACCATTCGACTGTTGCTTAGCTAATAACTTCTGTTTCTTAGCATCTAATTTAGCTTTTTTAGCATTTTCTTTTTGTATACGTTTTTGTTCTTGTTCTAACCTTCTTTTTTCTTCTTTTTCTTTCTTCTTTTGCTCAAGAGCTTGTTTTTTTAATAAACGCTCTTGTTCACGCTTCTTTTTAGGATCAACTTTTTCTGGAGCAAGTTGAACTTGTACTTGCTGTGATTGAACATTTTGTTGCTGTGGTAATGCCTTTTTTTTGTTAGCTTGTAGCTGTTCATTCGTTAACCGCTCACGCTCTTCTTTTTGATACACTAGCTGTTCATTCTTTTTTTGAGCTTCCATCTGTAATCTATTAGCTTCTGTTATTTTTTTCTGCTCTTCTTCTTTCTTTTTTTGAGCTTCTTCCAAAGCCGCAGAATGATTACTATTTAATTGTTCGATAGCAACTTCTTTAGCACGTTCGAGTTGCTCTGCTAAAGCATCTTGATTACCACTAACGACAGCCAAGACATCTTCTGATGAAATCAAGCCTTTATCTTGGTTATTATCATTCATAGTATCACCCCTTTTTATTCTTTATCTAAGACTATCAATACGCTGTTGGAACGACTCTGAATTTATAATATAACTCCCAGAAGTCAATATATCACACTTTTGACACTTATCTTTTGTCTCGTTATTAATACCCCCGTCTACATTAATAACAGCTTTAGATTGATAAGAATCAAGTAACGCCCTTACTTCTTCTATCTTTGAACCTGAAGAAGCAATAAATTCCTGTCCACCCTTACCAGGCTCCACACTCATAACCAGAATCAAATCTAAGAGTGGTAAGTAAGGAACCAAACTTTTAACCGGTGTTGCTGGCTTCAATGCTAAACCAGCCTTAATCCCATAACTTTTTATCATTTCCAAACATTCTTCAACATGCTCCATCACCTCTACATGAAAAGTAATATACTCAGTATTTAGTTCAGCATATAAAGGAATATATTTTCTAGGATCATCGACCATTAAATGAACATCTAATCTTTTATCAGTATACTTGTAGATATTTCTCATTTCTCGAAAAGGCATCGTTTTATTAGGAACAAACTTACCATCCATAACATCTACATGTATATAATCAACATCAGTATCATTTAACTTTTTTAAATCTGCAGGTATATTAGAACTGCTTAAAAAGGTAGCACTAATCTTCATAACAATCACCCTCCTGAATAAAACTTAAATAATTAAGATAGCGACTCTTCATTATATTATTAGAAATAACTGCCTTTTTTACCTCACATTCTGCTTCTTTTGTATGTAGACAATCCTTAAATGGACAAGGATAATGAGAAAACTCTATAAAAGCATCTCGAATTTGTTCTTTAGAATATCCTTGAAAATCTAAAGCTGAAAAACCAGGAGTATCCATCACTTTTCCTTCGAAAAGTTCATATAACGTAACTACACGAGTAGTATGTCTTCCACGCCCTAAGGCAACGGAAACTTCACCAGTTTCCAAATTCCAATCTGGCTTTAGTTTATTTAACAAAGTACTTTTACCAGCACCTGTTTGCCCGGTAAAAACACTAGTTTTATTTTTTAACAATTCTTTTATTTTATCTAACTCTGTATTAAATATAACAGTATATCCTAATTGTTTATAATAATTCAATATAGGTTCAATTTCACAAAACTTCGCATCAGTTACTAAATCTCTTTTTGTAATACAAATAACAGGTTTGACAGAATGTAACTCCATAAGCACAAGCAATTTATCAAGTAAATTTAAGGAAAAATCAGGAGAAACTAAACTAGTAATAAGAAAAGCTTGATCAATATTACTAACTTTAGGTCGAAAGAATTCATTCTTTCTAGGTAAAATCTTCTCAATTATTAATTTATTAGAATCAAATTCAACAAAATCTCCTACTAAGGGTAATATTTTTTCTTTTCTAAAAATTCCTCTACATTTACATGGATAAATCTCTGTATTTGCTTGTACATAATGCAAATCACTATGAATCTTTACAATCTGTCCTTTCATATAGTCCCTCTATTCTGTTCCATTATTTGTATCTGATGGAGTTGTAGTCTCTTCATCGTCATCTCCAGTAGATGGTGTGGATGGTGTTGACTGCTGTTTTGGTTTTTGAGCAATCGTAACAGTAAGTGTTTGTCCTTTAACAATAGGACTACCAGCAGCTCTTGACTGATCAATTATTTTACCTTCTTCATAAGCAGTAGTCTCTTGATATTCAACACTAATAGTTAATCCATATTTATCACAGAAAGCTTGTGCATCTGCTAATCCCCATCCTAAACCAGCCATATCAGGGAAATTTTCTACGATATTAGGAATATATAAAATAATAGAATCTCCTTCTTTTACTTCACTACCTTCGGCTAAAGATTGACCAATAATCTCCTGTGGATCATATTCTCTATCACTAGCATCAACATCTCGTTTTTCAACTGTAACATTTAATCCATATTGTGTCTCCAAAATTGTTTGAATCTCAATATAATTTTCTCCACTGTAATCCTTAATTTCAAAAGTTTCTTCACCACTAGATTTATAAATAGTAACTTTCGTACCCTCTTTTACACTTCGTCCCTCTTCTGGATCAGTACGAACTACTAAACCTTTTTCAATTTTAGAAGATGCCACACTTTTAATATTAGTTCGAACCTCTAATCCAGCCTCTTGTAGTTTCTTTTCACACTGACTAACTTTATCTCCTTCGCAATCAGGAACAATAACTGGCTTAGAAGCAGTAACAGCAGGAATAATAAAGGCAAACGTTATAATGCCAAGAACCAACACTCCAAAAACAATAGATAATATAATAATTAATTTTTTACGTTTTTTATCCCCTTTATCTTCTATCTTAGTAGCAACAGGTTCTTCCTCTTCTTCCTGATCACCATTTTTATCAATATCTTCAATTTTCTTTAAGTTCTTAGTGGACTCAGTATCATGTTCAGGATAAGGATATTTATAAGGAGGTTCGTTCATACGATCATCATCTAAAGCGGTAAGTAAATCCTCATGCATTTGTCTAGCATCATCATAACGATTCTTAGGATTTTTAGCAGTTGCTTTTAAGATAATGTTTTCAATACTTTGAGGAATAGCCGGATTATCTTCTCTAACACTAGGGAGTGGATCTCGCATATGCTTTAAAGCAATCTCAACAGCATTATCTCCCTTAAAAGGTAAGCTACCAGTAAGTAATTCATAAAAAATGATTCCCATGGAATAAATATCACTCTTAATAGTAGAACCTTTACCACTTGCTTGTTCTGGAGGCAAATAATGAACAGATCCCATGACTGAGTTTGTTTGTGTAAGTTGCGTAGCATTAAGTGCCATAGCAATACCAAAATCTGTTATTTTAATTTGACCATCATCTTTAATCATTACATTTTGCGGTTTTAAATCTCTATGAATAATATAAGAATCATGAGCATGTGCCATACCATCAGTAAGCTGCAACATAATGTCAATAGCTTCCGACAATGTTAAACTTCCACGTTTTTTAAGCAATTGTTTTAATGTCTTTCCTTCCACATATTCCATAACAATGTAATAAACACCATCATCTTCACCTACATCATACATCTCAACAATATTAGGATGTGCAAGACTAGAAGCAGATAAAGCTTCACGCTGAAAACGCCTAACGAATTTTTCATCACTAGACAAATCTCCTCGTAAAATTTTAATTGCTACATTACGATCTAGTATTGTATCATAGCCAAGATAAACATTGGCCATACCACCTTCACCAATAGAACGAATAATCTCATAACGATCATTTATCTTTTGCCCCTTTGTAATCATTACTCGTCACCTTCTTCACTACGGATTAAATAAGCCACCGAAATATTGTCAGTTCCCCCGCGATTATTCGCTTTTTGAATTAATTTAATAACTTTATCTTCAACGTCATTATCACTAAGTAAAACTTTTTCTATCTGATCTTTATCTAACATATTAGTAAGTCCATCACTAGAAAGAAGTATCTCCGTAATATCCATATCACAATCAAAAATATCAACTTCAACAGAAGTAGCAGCACCTAGTGCCTTCATTAATACATTTTTTTTAGGATGAACACTAGCTTCTTCTTTGGTAAGCTCTCCAGCACTAACAAGTAAATTAACTAAAGTATGGTCGTAGGTTACTTTATGAAGTTTATCATCTTTCATAACAAAGCCACTAGAATCCCCTACATTACCAAATAATAGATAATCTTTAGTAAGTATTGCAAGAACTAAAGTAGTTCCCATTCCTTTACTTTCAGGATGTGTTTTTTCATGCTGAAAAATTAAAGTGTTAATCTCACTAAACGCATCTCGAATCCAGTTAACAGCATCCACTTTGCTCATATTTAAAAAAGTTTCTTTAAAATATTTTCCTAAATAGCCAATCGCAATAGAACTAGCTACTTCTCCAGCAGAATGACCTCCCATCCCATCTGCGATGGCCATTAAATAATCATCATTTTGATTTTTAACAATAATGACACTATCTTCATTATGGCTGCGAACTTTTCCTGCATCTGTTAAATAAAAAGATTTCATAACTCCTCCTTCTTACTTCTAAGTTGTCCACAAGCAGCACTAATCTTGCTACCAAACTCTCTCCTGATTGTGACATTAAGTCTATTCTTCTTAAGTATATCATAAAACTTCATAATTTGAACAGTATTACTTCGTCTAAATTCTAAATTATTTGTCTCATTATACGGAATTAAATTAATATAACAATTTAAATGTCCAACTAATCTAGCTAATTCTAAAGCACAAGAGTCAGTATCATTCACTCCAGAAAGTAAAATATATTCAAATGTGATACGTCGATTTGTTTTTTCTAAATAAATCTCTAACGCATGAATTAACTCTTTTAAAGGATAAACTTTATTAATTGGCATAATTTGATTTCTAAGTTCATCATTAGGAGCATGCAAACTAATTGCTAAATTAATTTGTAATGGAAAATTACTAAACTCTAATATTTTAGGAACAATTCCACAAGTAGAAACAGTAATATGACGAGCACCAATCGCAAGACCCTTAGGATGATTAATAATTAAAAAGAATTTTAATAAGTTGTCATAATTATCAAAAGGTTCACCAATTCCCATGACAACAACATGACTTACTCGCATACCTAAATCCTCTTCAATCATTAGAAGTTGTGTAACCATTTCCCAGGTTTCTAAATTACGTACTTTTTTTCTTCTACCAGATTCACAGAATCTACATCCCATATTACAACCAACTTGACTAGAAATACAAACGCTGTTTCCATAATCATGCATCATTAATACAGCTTCAATATGTTCACCATCACTAAGTTCAAATAAATATTTACAAACATCAACATCTCGTTCTACTTGAACAAGATTTAATTTAGAAAAAGAATAATCAGAGCTAACTTGATTAAGTAATTCCTTCTTAATATTTGTAATCTCTGAAATAGAAGAAATACGTTTCTCATAAAGCCAAGAAAACAACTGATCAGCATGAAATTTTTTAGATCCTAGCTTTACAAAATATTCTTCCATTTCATCCCTGGTTAAATTATATATATTCATAGACTCACTCCAATATCTATATTATTATACAACAAATAAAAGAAAAGACCAAACAACATTTTATGCAGGGTCTTGAATCTCTGAATTTTCTCCAAAATTAGAATAGGAAAGTATCAACTGAAATTGAGAAGTACAACTTCCATGATAAATAGCATAACTAGTTAAATTGTAACGAATTTCAACTACTTCTGAAGATGTATCTTTCTTCAACTGAATCGTATTTACAGGATCATCTAAATCTACATCAACACCATCTAAAATTTTAACTAACGTCGTAGTACTAATTTCAAGATTTATCTCTTCTTCCCCTGTTGCAAGTTCAGTTTTAGAAACATAAGTAGCTGAAGTAATAAGAGTATTAATAATAGAATCATCTAAAAACGAAGGAAAAATATAAGGATTATCACATTTTATCCAAAGACCATCCTGATTTTTCATAAACAAATCATCTTTTTGATAATAAGAAGTAGTACCATCACTAAATAAACTTCTATTATTAACTCTGTCTCCTTCAAAAGAAAAAGATAAATCATCAATTTGATACTGATATCGATAATGATAATTATGATTAGAAATTTGATTCAAACTATAAGAATAAGGAGAAACATTTAATTGAGGACTAATAGAATTTCCTGTACCAGCAACACGTGAAAATATAGCTAATCCTATAAAAAATATAAAGTAGACACCAAAGAAAAGAACTGCTTTTCCACGAGGTGTTTTAAAAAAAGCCCTAACCTTATCTTTAGAATCAGAAGTAGAATTAAAATCTTTATTTTCGTCCATAAACTACCTTCCCTATATATTCTTCTTTTTTAATTCCATTAATAAAACTACTAGCTAGCATCCTTTTTTTACCAAAAGGTTTTATATCTAAAAGCACAATCTCATAGTCCTGAGTCGCAATACCAATACCATCTTTATAAATATGAAGTATTTCCCCGGGTTGAAACAAACTAGATTGAACAGAAGATATTCTAGCAAAATACACTTTAAATTCCCTATCATTAATAATACAAGAACTGCCAGGAAAAGGAGAAAGTCCACGTATCTGATTAAACAATTCTAAACTAGTTTTACTAAAATCTAGATACTCTTCTTCTCTTTTAATATTATAAGCATAAGTAACTAGCGATTCATCTTGTTTAATACGTTTAGCACTACCATCTAAAATACTAGGTAAAGTATCAAGTAATAATTCTCTTCCAAGGCTACTTAATCTATCATGTAACGTCTCCACTGTATCGCTATCTAAAATTTCAGTTTCTCTTTGAGAAATAATGTCACCACTATCCATAGCTTCATCCATATACATAATAGTAATACCTGTCTTATCATAACCATCTATAATAGCATGATGAATCGGTGCTCCGCCACGCAATTTAGGAAGTAGTGACGCATGCACATTAATACAACCATATTTAGGAAAATCCAAAATAGCTTTAGGAATAATTTGCCCGTAAGCACAAGTAATAATAATATCAGGCTCTAAAGCCAAAATATCATCATAATTATTTCGAATTTTTTCAGGTTGAAAAACAGGAATTTGATATTTTAAAGCAACCTCTTTAACAGGAGAAAAAACAACTTCCTGACGTCTTCCAACACAACGATCTGGTTGTGTAACAACACCAATGACTTGATAATTCTCTATTAAACCCTCTAAAATAGGAACACTAAAATCTGGAGTTCCCATGAATACAATCTTAACCTTTTCCATAACCTCACCTCTATTGATACAACATAATAACACTAAATAACACACCAGTCAAAATTAAAACAGAACCTAAAAGTAATAAGAATGAAACTTTACCATCTTCAGTATTATCTTCTTCATTTGGTATAATAACTTCTATACTATCAGAATCTTCTTCTTTAAAAGCATCAACAACAAAGGATGCATAAGGAATACTTACAAATTCAATATTAGAAGAGGAAATCGGAAGATTCCATGATAAACTATCAAATTTATAATCCATTATATGATGTGCCAATATACCGATATCTTCTTTTCCATCCTCCAAAATTTCGTTAATTCCATGGATTACATTTTTACCAAAGACACTTCTTTTTACTAACATAATCGTAGGACAAGACTCATTTCTTTTCAATAATTTCCACTGATTATGACAAAGCGTCTCTATTTTCTTGCTATCTTCTTCATTAATCTCCTTTGTTTTGAGTAAATTACGTAAATTTCTAAAACATCCCATATAATCCCTTTTTGCATAACTATTAAGCTCAAGTTTTTTAGAAGAAGATGGGCATAAAAAATTAGAAAAATAAATAGGACTATAAGTAGCATAATAACATGCCATTACAAAATCATCAGTAAAAGAAACATAATCATGATGAAAATCCATATCAGAGAAAAAAGCTGGATATTGTTTTTGAATTTCTAAAAAACGAGGATAATAATTCTCATAAAGTTGTGGAGAAAATCCTTCTTTCTTAATAGTAGAAACATATACATCAGAAATTCCATGGAACAAATACCCTTCCACAATATATTTCTGGTAAATATATTCCAAAATTTCTCTTCTATGTTCTTCTATCTGCATCTTATATCCCAGTTTTTTAGCACAAAATTTAACCAAGATTTTACATACACCTTCACTAATATCATGAAAATTATCAATCTTATACCATAACAATTCTAAATGATGAACATAGTCTCTAAGATAAGTATCATCCCTAATAATAATTTGATACTTAAATAATGCATCAAACAATAAAAACATAGGCTGCTCAAGCCCGGAGAACTTCTCATAATTAATAGAATCTTTTTTCTTTTTATCATAATATCTAGGATTACTAGAAACTTTAGATAATAAAGAAAGAACATCATCGTTTTCAAAAACAGAAGAAAGCATCTACACCACCATCCCAGTATTATAATTAACTAAACCATGTAATAATATAATAAGCAGAACCAATAGCAGCAATTAAAAATAAAATAATAAGGATTGCTCGAACAAGTGGATTATTTATATCCCAGTAATCATCATACTTACGCTGACTATGTTCCATTAAATTTTGAAATTCACGACTATTTTTCTCATTAACACTTACTTTTGGTTCTTCATCAATATCATTTTGCGATAAGAAAAAATGATTCCTTGCCATAATATCACCTCTATCATTATCATTAACATAAGAATATCATATTTTATTAAAAATGACTAGGACTAAAGTCAATATCTATTCTAACTTTATTATTTGTCTTATAATGATTTTTTACTCTAAATAAATCTTGACGCAATCTATCTTCTTTTTTATACTTCAAAATAATACCATATCGATAAATATTATTTACCCTAAAAATAGGAAGAGATGTAGGACCTAAGATAGTAGTATGCTCTAACATACGCTCTAAAGACTGTTTAATCTTTAGTGCTTCTTGAAATATATACTTTGCATCCTTACCACTAATTTTTATATAACAAAGATAATAATAAGGAGGATATCCTAGCTTTCTTCGAACAAACATCTCTTCTTTATAAAATCCTAAATAATCATGATGTTTAACATAAGAGATTGCATAATGATCAGGATTAAAGGTTTGAATCAAAACCTTTCCCTGCTTATCACTTCTACCACTCCTACCAGCAACCTGAGAAAGTAATGAGTAAGTATTTTCACTACTACGAAAATCTGGAATATTTAAACTAGTATCAGCATTAACAACTCCAACTAAAGTCACATCTGGAAAATCAAGACCCTTAGCAACAATCTGTGTACCAAGCAAAATATCGTATTCATGATTTCTAAATGCTTCAATCATCTTCTTATGAGCACCTTTTCTACTAGTCGTATCAACATCCATTCTAAGAACCCTGGCATAAGGTAATAAGGTATGTAGTTCTTCTTCTATTTTTTCTGTACCAACGCCTAAATCAGATAATGCTTCTTCACCACAATTAGGACAAACTTTAGGAAGTGGTGTTGCATATCCACAATAATGACACCGTAGCATTTTATTACTTTTATGATAAGTAAGAGTAATATCGCAATGAGGACATTTAATCGTCTCAGCACAATTCTTACAAGTTACAAAAGTTGAGAATCCTCGCCTATTTAAAAATAAAATAGTCTGTTCCCCTCTATCAATACAATGCTTAATCTCATCTAACAAAACCTGCGTTAGATGAGAAGAACTATTCTTAGCTTCTCTATTCATATCAATAATTTCTACATCAGGAAGCGACCGACCATTGACTCTCTTATTTAAAACCAGAAGTTGATACACTCCCTTGTTTGCTCTAGCCATAGACTCTAAAGAAGGAGTAGCACTTCCTAACACAACTGGACAACAATGATACTTACCTCTCCATATTGCAATATCTCTAGCATGATATCTAGGATCTTTATCACCCTGTTTATAAGAATCACTATGTTCTTCATCCATGATAATAACTCCAATATTTTTTAATGGAGCAAAAATAGCACTACGAGCACCTATCACAATACTAGCTTCTCCTCTAGCAATTCTTCTCCATTCATCATACTTCTCACCATCAGATAAAGCCGAATGAAGTGCTGCAATTTGATTACCAAAACGATTAGAAAACTGTTCAACCATCTGAGGTGTCAAACTAATCTCTGGAACCAGAATAATAGCCGTCTTACCCTGACTTAATACATGTTCAATAATATTCATATAAACTTCAGTCTTACCACTACCAGTAACACCAAATAACAAAAATGGTCTCTCATAATCTCCATGGATAACTTTATCAACGACTTGTTGCTGAAGAGGAGTTAAAACCTTCTTAGAATCTTGATGAATATCATACTTTAACCGATAATCCTCTATCTGAACAGGAAATAAAACTTGCTTTTCTACCAAAGTAGAAAGTGCTGATGATGAAATAGAAACTAACTCCTCTTTAGGAATCATATCTTTACTTTGAAACAATTCTAATATTTTCCTCTGTGGAACAGAAGTACCAATATAATTATTTTGTCCCATCTTATAAAAAGTATGAAATTTTTTATGAATAGTAGTTCCTGCTTTTGCTTTTAATGCTTTAGGCAACATCACTTGATAAGCACTGATTAAAGTAGACAAAGTATCGTGTTGTATTTCTTTCCCGAGAGAAAGTAATTCTTCATTTAATACAATATCATAATCTACAATCGAATAAATTTCTTTTAATTCCAACTGACTAGAATCTTTAATTTCTAAAACAAAGCCCTCCAAGGTCTGCCTTCCAAAAGGAACCAAAACTCGAATACCTAATTTAATAGAATCTTCCAACTCTCTAGGTACTGAATAGTCAAAGATTTTATCCACGTTCTGACTAGCAAGTTGTACTAAAACTCCAGCAACCATCTGCCTACCTCCCTCTTTTATTATAGCACAAAATTAAAAGGTCACCTTCATGACCTATATAATTTCTATATCTTCATCTTGAGAATACTCATCAAACAAAATTGAAGGATCATCTGTATAAGACTTCTTTTTTTTCTTGTCTAGCTGTATTTGTCTTTTCTCCCCTGAATAAGCAATGAAAAAAGTAACAAAAGAGACAACCAAAATACAAATAAGAAGAATTATAGGATTCATAGAATCACCTACCAAAATCAAAATAATCTTAAAATATCATTAAATGTAATAACTACCATTAAAAGCATTAATAAAAACAACCCTATCGTATGAATCTTATTTTCTGTCTCAGGATTAACTGGAGAACCTTTAATTTTTTCAATAATAATAAATAGAATATGTCCTCCGTCAAATGCTGGTAAAGGAAGTAAATTAATAAATCCAACGTTAATACTTAAAAATGCTACTAAATAAATGATATTCATAATTCCAGCAGAACTTTGATTCCCTACAATAGAGAAAATTCCAACTGGCCCACTAAGTTGAGAAATATTAATACCACCAGTAAACAAATAACCAACAGTAACAGCCATTTGTTTAAAAATAGAAATAGTCTTCTTATAAGTAAACTGAATAGCAGCTAATAATCCATGTTCTACTTCTTGCTCCATACCAATACCATATTGATAAGTAGTCTGTCCATCTACTTTCTTCTTTTTTGGTTGTACAGAATATGTTTTTATACTATCATTTTCTTTTTCTACTTTAATATCGCTAGCTTCCTCTGGATTAGCAACAGCAAGATATAAACTAATATCATCAGTTGTAGAAATAGAATGACCATTAATTTCTAAAATTCTATCTCCTGCTTCAATTCCAGAATTAGCTGCTGCTGAATTCTTAAGAACAGAAGTAACAACAGGTTCCATAGAAGAACCTCCCCAGATAAGACCAATAAGAAAAAGTAATAAAACCGCAAAAATAAAATTATTACCAGCTCCAAAAAACATAATTAAAAAACGTTGCCAAGGCTTTTTAGATTGTAATCTTTTATTTTTAGGAACTTTTTTTAAGTCATCATCCTCTAAATCTTCTCCTGCCATCATACAGAATCCGCCAATAGGAATAGCTCGTAAAGTATACTCAGTCTCTTTTCCCTTTTTACTCCATAACTTTGGTCCCATACCTATCGCAAATTCATATACATAAACGCCAGTAAGTTTAGCCATCATAAAATGACCAAACTCATGTACAAAAACAATACTTCCTAATATTAATATAAATAAGATTAAATTAATAAGAAATCCCATGGTTGCCTCCTTTATAATACACTAGAAAAAATAATAAATGCTAAAACAACAAATATTAAACTATCAAATCTATCTAATATTCCTCCATGTTCTGGAATCAAATTAGAAAAATCTTTCTTATCATAATATCTTTTTATAGAAGAAAATACTAAATCTCCTAATTGTCCCAATAAAGATAAGATAATAGTAATAATCACAATAAATGCCAAAGACATAGACGGATCTATTACCGTAACATAAAAGGCAGTAGCAGCAAATGTACCAACAAATGTTCCACCAATAAGTCCTTCAACAGTCTTTTTAGGAGAAACAACAGGACACAATTTATGCCTACCAATTAACATACCAGTAAACAAAGCAAAAGTATCGGTAAGTGTTGTAATAAGTAATAAATAAATAAGATAAGTAATATCATAATTACGACAAATAATAAATAAATTAAAACTTAAACCAATAAATAATACTGATCCTATCAAAAATAAAGCATCATTTAAATTATATTTTTTAAAATCATGAATAAATACCATAGGTGATAAAAAGGCAAAAATCATAAAAGCCACTACTCGGTAATCCATAGTATAACTAAAAGTAATTGAGTTAAAATGAGATAATGAAAAGAATACTACCATAACATAAGCAAAAATCTTCATTAAGAATGGAAACTCTTTTTTACTTTCTCGAATATGAATTAATTCATATAATCCTAAAGCAGCAAGTATAGTCATAAAAATAGCAAATGCCTTACCTCCAATAATTAATAATGGAACAAAAATCAATATCATAACAATAGCACTAAGTACACGTTTTTTCATACATTCCCTCCAAACTTTCTAGTTCTTTTATTAAATTCTACGATTGCTTCCATAAATTCATTCTCTAAAAAATCAGGAAACAGAATCTTTGGAAAATAAAATTCTGCATAGCTTGCTTGATATAACATAAAATTACTAAGACGTAACTCTCCACTCGTACGAATTACCAAATCAAGCGGTGGTAAATCTTGATACAGATTAGCAGATATCGTATCTAAATTAATATCATCCACATTAAGACTACCATTCTGAACTTGTTGCACAATTTTTTTGGTCATATCCAAAACCTCAAACTGACCACCATAATTTAAACAGACATTAAGTACTGTACGAGTATTATCCTTGGTCTTGAAAGTAAGTTCATCCATAGCTTCTAACACTTTTTTAGGAAGTGGATCCCTACGCCCAGAAAAAACAACCTTTACCTGACGATCCATAATTTCTTGAAACTCTTTTTTAAACATATCAACAAATAAGTTCATTAAAAAATCAACTTCTATTTTATTACGTTTAAAATTTTCTGTGGAAAACGCATAAACAGATAAGTATTTTAAACCAATACTCTCAGCATAAAGGCAAAGTTTTTTTAATGTATTAGCACCTTCTCTATGCCCTGCACTACGCGGAAGTCCACGCATTTTGGCCCAGCGACCATTCCCATCCATAATAATACCTATATGGTTAGGAATCACTAAATCATTCATCATTATTCTTCTACCTCAAAAATATTATATAACAAGACAAAAGAAAAAGAAAGCAAAATTGCTTTCTCAAAACTTATCAATATCAATTTTAACATACCTGTTATCTTTTAAAGCACTACTTGCTTGAACCAAAGTACGAATAGCATTAGCACATCTTCCACCTTTACCAATAACTCTTCCCATATCAGCTTCCGCAACAATTACTTGTATCAAGATAACATTATCTTCTTCTGTAGGAAACTCTTTCACACTAACAGCATCTTGATCTACTACTAATGATTTAACAATCTCCTCAGTTAGCTGAACTAAATCCATAATTATTTATCCTTCTTTTCTTTAGATTCAGTAAACTTTTTCATAATACCAGCTTTAGTAAATAAACTCTTAACTGTATCTGTAGGAATAGCTCCATTATTTAACCATTTTAAAGCTACTTCTTCATTGATATTAACCTTACATTCTCCAACAGGTGCATAAGTACCAATTAATTCAATATATTGACCATCTCTAGGACGTCTAGAGTCAGTTGCAACAATTCTATAAGTAGGTTTCTTTTTAGCACCCATTCTTGTTAATCTAATTTTAACTGCCATAATATCCCTCCATTTCTTAAATGCAAATATAGTATAATAAAAAAAAAGCTATCTGTCAACCTTTTTTTGATAACACTATTCTTGCCGAATATTAAAATCCACAAAATACTGACAAAAATAGCCATCAGTACCACGATGAAAATAATAAGTATCCCGAGTTTCAGTACTACACCTAGTAATAATTAAGTTTTTTGAAGAATCTAAAACGTAATAATCTGTTTGTACTCCTTCACTATATTTCCATTTATCCATATCAAACTTCTGTAAAATAGAAAGTAACTGACCATTATCAATATATTTTTTAATATCATCCGTCTTTTTAAATAAAAACTTCTCCTCTATAACATTCACCTTATCATAACAAGCACTATAGTACTTAACATCATTCTTTTCATAATAAAGAGAATACTCCCGTTTACTACAATCAGTACCGGCATTAGAAAGAGAAAAAGTATAATTAGGTCTACGAGAAGAAATAACCACAAAAAATATCCAAAATAGAAAAGCAAAAACTCCCAAAACAATACCAATAGTAATAAATATATATTTTTTATTTCCCATAACAACACTCCTTACTAAAAGGATAACACATACTAAAAAAAATAGCACTCATAAGTGCTATCAAAGACATTAAATGGTATTATCTTGTATAAAATCTTCATCAATATCATCAGTTACAGTATTATCTTGAGACTCGTCAACAATTTCATCCCAAGGGTCTTCCTCTTCGTCAGCCTCTATTTTTACTTTAACATCACCAACTAACTCGATACCAAGTTCTTTTTCAATTGTATAATGAATGTCATTACCATCAATAGTAATGTTAGAACATGTAGGCTGCTTTAAACTACGAACAATAATTTCTTCATTATCACTGCTATCATCCCTGCTTCTCATACGAACAACTTCCTGATAACGATTTGTCTCTTTTACAACATCAGTCTTCGTATCACGATCATAAGAATACCATATATTAACATCATAACTACCAGTAATAGTAATTTGATCACCATTTTTTTGACCTTGAAAATTATGGTTAATTACCCAGCATCCCAAAATAGTAGAAGGCAAATTACTAACTTTAATGGTATTATCCGTAGTAAAAAGTTTTTTACCTTTTCCTATAACTGCTTTTGTAACAATTTCTTTATAACTAGACATAACTACCCCTCCTAACTTAATATATGCAGCAAACTAATATATTTGACCAAAAATAGCAACAAAAAAATCAAGGACAGCAACTACTCCTTGACTTTTATTTTGAAACAAATTCCTTAATAGGTAAGGTAGAACTAGTTATCAACGGACTTGACGGAATGGATTATAGCTTTAATGGAGATTCAAAGCCTTAATAGGTAAGGTAGAACAAAATTATATGTTGCAGAAAATGCATTCATTAAAGAGCTTAAAATCCTCAATAGGTAATGTAGAACACAATATAATTGATGTAGAAGAAGTTGAAGAAACAGTTGAGTTTCAAAGCCTTCATAGGTAATGTAGAACTACTTATCTTATACCATTTGAAAAGAAAAAAATCAAGAAATTTATACTGTTTCTTTCAAAATATACGTCGATGTCTAATTTAAACTTTATAATTTTTGTTGATATATAAAGAAAATCAGCAACACACTTTTTCCAAAGAAAAAGAACTAAACGAAATATCTATTTCATTATAGTTCTCTACTAAGAATTTAATAATTGATAAAAATACTGATTTAAGTCATCTTCTACATAAGAAAGCATATCATTTACTTTTTCTAAGTGTGCCATATAAGATACATAGATTGGTACTTGTTGAAGCTTCTCTTCTAACAAATCCAATTCATCCTTAATACTTTTATCATAATTACTTTTTACATATCTTTTCTGGGCATCTTTTAACTTATCTATTAAGTCCATCAAATTTTGATTTTTCTTCATCTTCTCCTGTAATTCTATACAAATATGGTAATCTCTGCTAGAAGTAATAACAGAAACAACTTCATCTAGTGCCCTATTCAACCATTTCACCGTCCAAACTCCATGTTTTTGCATCCACGATCTTTACCATAAGAATATCACCTGGCTTAAGTTCTTTTTCACTAGAAAAATTAATTAACTTATTAGTATCACTATAACCATAATACATATGTTTTTTATCAGAAATACCTTCTACTAAAACTTCAAGTTCGCATCCGACAAGCCTCTTATTATTTTCTAAGAAATAATGATTAACAACTTCATTTAATCTCTGAAGACGCTCTTCTTTTTCTTTCAAAGGTACAGGATCTGCTAACCTACAAGCAGGAGTTCCTTCTCTTTTGGAAAAAATAAATGTAAACGCATTATCATACTGACATTCACGAACTAAATCTAAAGTTTCTAAAAAGTCTTCTTCCGTCTCTCCAGGAAATCCTACAATAATATCAGTAGAAATACTAACTCTAGGAACTTTATTTTTAATCTTATGAAATAGCTCTAAATAACTTTCTTTCGTATACCTACGTCCCATAAGTTTTAAAATACGACTAGAACCACTTTGTACAGGTAAATGAACACTAGGCATAATATTATCATATTTAGCAATCACATCTATCATTTCATCTGTAAAGTCCCAAGGATGTGAAGTAGTAAAACGAATTCTAGGAATTCCCATTTTAGCAACATCCTCTAATAAGTTAGCCATAGTGTAATCATCATAAATATCTTTACCATAAGCATTAACATTTTGACCAAGTAAAGTAACTTCTTTATAACCATCACGAACTAACTCTTGTACTTCTTTTAACACATCTTCTTTTAAACGACTTCTCTCACGACCTCTAGTATAAGGAACAATACAATATGTACAAAACTTGTTGCAACCATAAATAATATTAACATACGCTTTATAGTCATTAACTCTTCGCACAGGAACACCTTCTACTAAATCACCCTCACGAGAGAAAACCTCAATCTGCTGTTTATTCTCTTCAATTGCTTTATCAATAATTTCAGGTAACTGATACATATTATGAGTACCAAATACAAAGTTGACCCAGCGATAATCTTGAAGTATTGTATCAACAACACTAGCTTCTTGAGCCATACATCCACACAATCCAACAATTAAATCTTTTTTCTCTTGTTTTAAATGCTTAAGTCTACCAAGCATACCAAAAGCTTTATTATGTGCATTCTCACGAATAGAGCAAGTATTTAAAAGCACCAAATCTGCAGCAGTATAATCATCCACTTTAGCAAATCCTAAAAACTCAAGTAACGCCTCAATATTTTCACTATCATGCTCATTCATTTGACAACCATAAGTTTTCAAATAAAAAGTCTTTCCTTGATACTTATTTTTTACTTTATCATCAAATTGAAACTCTACCCTATGATAAGGTCTAATATCTCTTTTCCTAGCTTCTTTATAATCAGGTAAATGCATAAAACCACCTCTCAAATACAACATAGATTATACCAAAATATAAGAATTAAGTAAACTTAAATCTCCCCTAAATATCTTTAGATTATAATTATATAACAAAAAAGATGTTATCTTTTCCTACATCTTTTTCCATTAAGAAATACATCCCTAGACTTTGCTAAATGTAATTGAAATGACGATTCTTTATTTCTACATTGCTTTGCATTATGCTCCTGCCAAGCTTCTACACTATCAAAGCCTGCACTTAATGCTTTCTTTTCTATATCTTTATCAATAGAATTCTCAATAATATCATAGTATTGCTGTTCCTCTTTTGTTAGTGGCTTCTCATTCAAAAATCCTTGTCTAAATAATCCCATATCTACAGATAAAGATGATTTCTCTGTCCATGACATATTAGCTAAAAACTCAGGATAAGTGCCATCAGCAACTGATTGCTTAAATGCATCAATTCTTTTTTGTTTTATTAAATTATTAGCAGCAGCAATTTTATCTGCCAATTCCTGATTATCACTTCCTAATGCTACAACATGCATCTGTGCTCTTATTACCTCACGCATATCTCCAATACGTTCAGCAATTTCTTCAGAAGTTAAATCCATTTTATCTAAAATATCAACCATCTGATTAATAGGCTCATTCGTCAATCCCAAAGTATTATATATATTTTTTTTCATACATCATCCCCTCACATTAAGTAACCAAATTATACCACTAAACACCAAATTTATAAATTCTATACTAAAAAAGAGGAAAAGCCCTCTATACAATAACTTCTTCTAAAGATGAATTAATCATATTATCTAATACAGAAAATTTATTTTGCATTAAATCATGCTTAATTACTTCCATATTATCAATAATCTTATCTAATAATTGTCTCATACTAGGAACAAGACCATCTTTTTTTTCTAAACTTTCAACTATACTATCTAGATTTGTTAGTTTAGAATATTTACCATAATAATTATTTTTAATACATAACTGATATAACTGCTTAAATGACAATACATCAATATTATTAAATCTTTTTTCTTCTAGTATTTTAAGTGCTGGAAAAGCAGATTGATTATGAATAGCTCTATCTAGCACCGTTTCCCCATTTTTATTTTTAATATTCAATAAATATTTTTTATTTTTAGTAAGTTGATCTAAAACTTTCAATGCATGAACAGATGTATCTTTTACTAACAAATGACCAATTGTATTACCATCTAAATTTTGATGATTTACATGCCAAGTACGTTTTCTAAGAAACTTTAATACCAAATCATATTGTTTTGCTTTTAATAATCTAACAACAACATCATTACCAGCAGCATCTACAGTATTAATATCTACCTTATTTTTAGAGATAAGCTCGTCTACTAAATGATAATATCCTTCTTTAATTAAATCAAAAATCAGGGATGGCTCATCTTCACAAGCTTTAAGAGCTTGTTTTTCATCATAAAACATGTATAACACCTCTCTGTTTGTCTGACAGTTATATATTCTAGCAAATTTATCCTTCATTGTCAAATTTCGTCCCCTTTTTACACTTCATTCTTAGTATGTAAAAAAAAGAAAAAAATATACAAATCAATGAAAAGATGCTATAATAATCCATAAAAAGAGGGATATTATGGAACAAATACAAACTAAAATATTACAAGAAATTATCAACAGATCAGAATCATTAAATAATTTATACCAAACATTGCTAATAGCAAAAATAGATGAAAATAAAGAAAAAGAAAATGAGACATTAAAAAAAGAAAATGAGACATTAAAAAAAGAAAATGAGACATTAATACATATAGATATAGTATCAAACTCAGAAACAGAGTTATATAACAAACTAGATTTAGATAACATTCCATTAGATCAATTAGAAAATAGATTTTCTTACTTCTTAAGAAGAGAACCTATAGGGATGTATAATAAGGATCTTATCAAAAGTAGATTTCTTAATTATATTAATGAACTGACAATCAGAAATCCAATATTATCTCTACAAGAAGATATTGTAGATAGAATACAAGAAAACATAGCAGAAATAGAAAGGCAAGTAAAAAGAGACTATAGTTTAACATTTTTATTTTTATTATCACAAGAATTAGAATATACAAATGACCCTCTCAGAAGATCTGCATTATTAGAAGAATATCTAAATGAAATCTATTGTGAAAAAAGCCTAGAGGAATATCTAACTAAATTTCCTACTCATCCTGAAAAAAGTGGTAGACAAAGATGTTTAGACCTTTGTCAAGAAACAAATCTAGTAAACAGTACTTACCAAGAAATCATAGCACAATATTTACATGCAAGTATTGAGGATGCCTTAATATATACAGATAAAAAGTTGACTGAATACCCTGACGAACATGTATACTTAAAGCCAATACTATTATCTATAACAGCAGCTACTATGATATTAGAACCAGAAGAAAGAAAAAAACTACATATCGCATTTACAGAAGAAAACACAATGCACAGTTATCAAAGCTGTCAAAGTGTCTGTCAAGCACTAAGAGATGGAATGTATTTAGATAAAGTTTATCAAAAAAGAAAAGTCTACAATTCAAAATGAATGTAGACTTTTTATTATTTTAATTTAGTTCCACAATTGGTACAGAAATTTCCACCTTGAGAAGGACTTCCACAATTTGGACAAAATTGAGGAGACACCGTAGTATCTGTTGATGATTGTACTTGAACTGGAGTTATGGTTGGACTACTACCTGCATTTGCTGCTTGCTGTGCTTGATTTAATTGAGATGCAGCTTGATTTGCATATGGATCATAAGGTTGAGCAGCAACACTACCTGCCTGTGGATTCATAGCATTATTAACAGCTCCACCAATCATACCATTAGATGCCATATTCATCATACCAACACCTAAAAATCCATTCATTGCACCAGCTTCGTTTTTAGCAGCATCTTGAACAGCATTCGCATAAGCACCAGTAAGTGTTCCTTGTTGCATAAACTGATTAGAAGATAATTCATAATTATCAATCTTTTGATTTGACTCATCATCTAAAGTAACAGATTCAACAACGAATCCTAATAAACTAATACCACGGTCACGGATAGGTTGATCAAATACCTTCTCATCCATAACAGTTTTAATTTCATCTGTTCTACTAGGTAACTCTAGTACTGGAGTCTTATGTACAGAAGTTCCAAGTTCATTTAAGACATTTTGGAATGCACCAATAACTTCAGATCTCATCTGTTCACATAATTCATCTTTACGATACTCATCAGCTGTACCAGCAATGCGAGACATAAATACTGCTGGATCAGTAATTTTAAATGTATACTTACCAAAGCATTTAACTTCAACTCGTAATGGACTCATCGTTCCAGTCATTTGATTTGGAATAGGATGAGACCAATCTTGAAATGGAATAGGAGCAGGAGTACCAAACTTATTATCCATAATTTCTTTAGCATTAATATAAAATACTGCCTGTTCTTTAAAAGTTCCACCATTATAAGTAAATCTAGTCCACATTTCTTTAAATACAGCACCAAATTGTCCAGCAAAGAAAGATGGAGAAGTAGATTGATCAAATGTATAAATGCCCTCTTCTGCCGTAGCATCTAAGATCTGACCATTTTGAAAAATAACAGCAATCTGTCCAGGTGCTACCTGAATACCACTATCTTTTGAAATAATACCATTAGGAGTAGATACTCTCTTCATCAAAATATCTTGTCCTAAATCATCACACCGAATATACTCTTTCCATTGATCATGTAACGTACTTCCAACCGCACCTACTGCTGCTTTAATTAAACCCATAAATATACCTCTCTTTCAATTTAAAATCGATGGCCACCACCACCATGGCTAACACCACTACTTCCAGAATGACTGCCTCCACCACTACTACCACTGGAATGATAAATAGGCGTCTTCGAAGTATGCGTATGAACAAATCGATCTCTAACCACGTTAGTTTCCAAAGTCTTTTTATCCAAATACTCTCTAGACGAAGTAGCAACCCTAACTAATTTATTTTTACTAATCATAATAGCCATAACGATTCCAGTAATTAACAACGGTCCTCCAATTAAAATAAGCCAAGGAATATCCCTAACAATACGACCATCATCAGAAATCTCATAATGACTATCCTTACTATTAGCTACACCTATTGTATCATAATTTTCAAGGATTGTCATAAACTTTGTAATCCCTGTGTAATAATTTTGATTACTAAAGTCTTGATAAATAGCATCCATTATCTGCTCAATACGATAATCACTATACATATCCATCGCATCACCAGTAGTAGTCATATAAATTGTTCTAGTTTTCATATCAACTAAAAACAACACTCCACTATGACGCGATCCTATACCAAATTCATTATAATCATAAAAATCATCAGCATAAGTTCTAGTACAATCTCCATTACAAATTGCTTTATCATAATCACTCACAGTAACAATTGCTAAATCCAAATCCGTCTTATCAATATACTCGATTACCTGATTATATATTTTTTTCTCCTCACTATCCGTAAGTAAATCAGCAAAATCATAAACCTTTTCAGAAGCATCTACTGCTGGAGTACTTAATACATTATCTCGATTACTACCAGTAACATCAATATAATCAGGTACCAGATAATCCGAATCAGTTCGTGTATAAGTATTTACACTGGCCTGAACAGAAATAAAAGATAAGAAAAAGATACCAAAGGAAAATATCAAATAACCAATTTTTTTCATATAATTCCTCCTATAAATAACAAGATAAATACTAAAGAGGAAAGAACTAAAACTAATAAAGTCCAAAGAATAACTTCTTTTCTTCCTAATGGTAAATCACCAACAATCTTACCTGTTTGCCCATTCATAGCAAAAGTATACATCTTATCACGATATTTGATATTTACCATAAAGACAGGCAACATAATATAATCAGAGTCTACCTTATTTACCGTAAGCTTATTACTAGCAAGCATACTAGTCTGATGTCGAACCTCCTCTTGCAATAGCGAAACAGACGTATTCATAGTTCTCTCTTTGGCTCTCTCTATGGCACTATCTTCACCAACATCAAACTTTTCTGCTAAAAAGCCAGATAAAAAAGCATGATTATAAGTTACTAAATCTTTATACTGAAAAGGTTCTAAAGAATCCATTAAAGCATCAGGAAACCTAGAAGAACCATCCGCCAGTACTTTATCATAATGCATATGTCCTTCAACTTCTGTCATAAAAGTATCAGTTTTAGTATAATGAAAAGAAGTATCACTCCACGAATGAACATCTTTCGCATTAAAACATGCAGTACCAGAAACATCAAAATCATAGGCCCAGAAAGGAATATAAATACCAGTAATTTTATTGATATTTTCTTTTCTCTTAAAAGCCTTCGGAACAAGAGGTTTATGTTTCACAACACCTTCGAAAGCTTTCACTGCATCTTCTTTTACTTTTTGAAAAGGAATAATTAAATCAGGTACTCTACTATTTTGAATTCTTTCTTTGAGTATTGCCGTATTACCACAATATACACAAAATGTCGCTGTTGTATTAGGATCTGCAACAATCTCAGCACCACAGCTTTTGCAACGGTAAACATCTGCTTCTTCGACTTTTACTTCCTTTTTAGAAGCCTTTTTTTGATTCACATTCTCACTACTAGCATTTTGATACTTCTGCATCTCTTCTAATGTAAACTTACTACCACAATAGTCACATACCCATTTTTGTTCTTTAGGATGAAACGTAATTTTCGCACCACAGGAAGGGCACTTATGATCCAATGCTTCCATAAAACACCTCTATCTATTATATATAATATATCATAAAACATACTAATACGATACTAAATCATTACAATACCAAACTCTCTTGACAATATCTTTCATATAAGTCCCGCAATACTTACATTGATGAGTCTTAAAATCAATAGCAACAGAACCACAACTAGGACACCGAATTCCGATGACTTTACTATATTTATCAAGCTTAGAACTATCTATAATATAAATATATTGAATACGGAACCGATCTTGCACCTTTTTTTGAAAAGTACCATCTATATATAATTCATACTGTAAACTACTACCAAAAGTAATCGTCGCAACACTACCATTTTTCTCATATTTACTAACGACAGTCTTATGAAATTGAATAGACCGAAAAGAAATATTTTTATCTTTATATTCCTGAATTTTTTTATCTACACTACTCTTTATTTTATCACTTTGAAAGCTCGTACTATCCTTACTTTCAATAGCACGAAAATAATCCAATATATTTTTTTCACATTCCCTTTTTAACTCATTAATATTAAGATTAGGAAAATCTTCTTTAATTCTCGTTAAATATAAAGAATCCAAACTAGATAAAGATTTAGGCATACTTTCATCTTCTTTCTTAGCATCTTTTATTAAGCCAGAAATACTAGATACACCTAAAAATTTCTTTAATTTATATAATAAAATATATCCTAAAATAACAATGACTAACACTAAAACTAAGATAATAAGTAAAATCCAAACAAAAATCATCATTATCACCTAAGATAATTTTATCATTTAAAAAGAAAAAAAAGAAGATTATTCATCTTCTAATCTCTGTAAAGTAGACTCTTTATCCACAACTTCAACAAGTAATTTACCTTCCTTAGAGTTGCTATCAATATGAATATTCTTCATAGCTGACTCACGCCCTACTACTTCACATCTTTTATCTTCTTCCATTCTATCACCATTAACTAGGATATCCAAAGAAAAAAGAAATATACAC
This sequence comes from uncultured Bacilli bacterium, assembly GCA_944371995.1. Taxonomy (GTDB): domain Bacteria; phylum Bacillota_I; class Bacilli_A; order RF39; family UBA660; genus Faecimonas. The sequence continues at coordinate 26,802 of CALVYD010000004.1, read as the reverse complement.
TATTTCTTTAATCTGCTTTAATAACTTCTTTTCCTCCCATGTATGGTTGCAAAGCTTTAGGAATTTTAATACTTCCATCTTCTTGATAATTATTCTCGATTAATGCAATTAATCCTCTCGGAGTTGCAACAACGGTATTATTTAAAGTATGTAAGAAGTATGTTCCCTTTTCTCCTTTTTTACGAATTCCTAAACGTCTAGCTTGAGCATCTCCTAAGTTAGAGCAGCTACCAACTTCAAAATATTTTTTCTGTCTTGGACTCCAAGCTTCAACATCACAAGATTTTACTTTTAAATCAGCTAAATCTCCACTACAACATTCAAGTTGTCTAACTGGAATATCTAAACTTCTAAAGAAATCAACTGTTAACTTCCACATCTTCTCATACCAATCCATTGACTCTTCTGGTTCACAAATAACAATCATCTCTTGTTTTTCGAACTGATGAACGCGGTAAAGTCCTCTTTCTTCTAATCCATGAGAACCACCTTCTTTACGGAAACATGGAGAATAACTTGTCATATGAATAGGAAGTTCACTATCTTTAATAATTTGATCTTTAAACTTACCAATCATAGAATGCTCACTGGTTCCGATTAAGTATAAATCTTCTCCTTCAATCTTATACATCATAGCTTCCATCTCAGGAAAAGACATAACACCAGTCACAACATCACTATGAATCATAAATGGTGGAATAGCATAAGTAAATCCAGCATCTATCATAAAGTCACGAGCATAAGCAAGCATTGCCTCATGTAAACGAGCAATATCCCCAAGTAAATAATAAAATCCTTGTCCACTAGTTCTACCAGCAGCATCCTTATCCATACCATGAAGTCTTTCGATAATATCAGCGTGATATGGTATTTCATAATCAGGTACTACAGGATCCCCAAATCTTTGTACTTCCACATTTTCACTATCATCTTTTCCAATAGGAACAGAAGGATCCATAATTTGAGGAATTACCATCATTCGATCCTTAATATCACGAGAAAGTTCTTCTTGTTCTTCCTCTAAAGCACTAATTTCATCTGCCATAGAAGCAATCTTTTGTTTTACTTCTTCTGCTTCTTCCTTCTTTCCCTCTTTCATAAGCTTACCAATTTCACTACTCATTTTATTTTTATCAGCTTTTAATCCATCAGCTTTAACTTGTACTTCACGTACTCTCTTATCCATTTCATAAACTTCATCTACTAAAGGAAGTTTTTCATCTTGAAATTTCTTCTTAATATTCTCTTTTACTAAATCCTTATTTTCTCTAATTAATTTAATATCTATCATATTCATTCCTTCTTTCTAAACAATTTTTCATAACTATTTTTATATAATATTTGATTAATTTCATCTTCCATAAAAGTGTCTTTCAATAAAGCTGTAAGCTGCTTACCAACCTGTCCATAATCAAATATTTGTATATCTTCACTATCTCCAAATAACACAGGTCCAAAACTCATATCATCAGTAGCAACACCAACAGAATCAATACCAAGCAATTCAACCATATAAACAATATGTTCTACATATCTTTTAGCAAGTTCACCTCTGTCCTCACTCGAGGAGACAAAAGGTCCGTAAGAAACAAGTCCAACAACAGGAGAAAGCTCCTTAATCGATAATAACTGCTGATCAGTTAAATTCCTATCATGAGGATATAAATCATAACAATTAGAATGGCTAACAATAACACTAAATTGCTTACCCTTAGCTTTTTCTTCTTTCAATAATTTTACAGTATCTGAAAAAGTATTTCGATTCATATGAGATAAATCAATAGAAATACCTAAATCAATTGCTTTTCGAAGTAATACCCTACCTTCATCCGTCAAACCAGAATCACTCCGATTACCGGAGCCATACCGATTCTTATTATTCCATACTAGTAAAATATTACGAAGACCAAGCTTATAAAGTTCCTCTAGCTCTTCTGGTCCCTCGATATAATCGCAACCTTCAATACTATAAATAACCTCTAATTCAGGAAAAAACTTTAAAAATAAATTAGTCGCAATACGGAATCGCTCTACTACATTAACAGGTTCGAACCAATCACCACTCTCTTCTTTCATTTCATCTTCACTCATAAAATAAAGATTAGCAACCACTCCATGAACCACATTTTCTTCATAATACTTTTGAATCGTTTTTATATAACTAAAATCATTTTTCTTATAACAATAATACAAAATTGACAACAAATCATAATGCAAATCAATCATGATATCATCTCCTAAAAAAGAAAAAAGAACAGTACAAGGAGTGCAAATAGCACGGTACCATCCTTTTTTTCACTTAAAAGTATAACGGACTTCTCCGGAAATATTTCATCTATAGAGTAGATAAATAAGTCTTTAATATCGTTTTCACCAACCACGACTTCTCTCTCATTAAAGGTTCTTATTATTAGTTCTAATTATCGATTTGTTAATAGTATATTACTTTTTAAGAAAAATATCAACTTATTTTACTACTTTTTACAAATAACTGCTCCCTCTGGCAAAGAAACATCAGTAACTTTTTTTACACTATAATAAGAATCTTCTTTACCATTACGAATACCTAACTTTCCATCAGTAACAGTAATAGAATAAGTATAGTGAGCTTTACCTTCAGTAGAGGTAAATACAACTTTAACATATCCCTTTAATTTTTCTCCATTAAATGGTGATCTTAAAGGAAGAAGTTGAAAATCTAATAAATCATTTACATCAGAGAATTTAATATAATACTCTCCTGGACTAGTATTAATATCTCCATTATCACAAGTATAATATCCAGAATCTACATCTTCATGTACCTTCTCTAAAACTTTCTCCATATCTCGAGGAAGCAATTTATATTTTGCACTAGTAGATACCGGTATAAAAATACTAATACTTAAGGCAAAAACAATAACTGCATAAACAAAAGCAGATATATTAGGATTTCTTCTCTTTCCTTTTTCCACAAACGATGAATATTGTAACCCTTGACCTTGATATATTGCTGTATCACTAAAAGCAATATATGGAATCATAATAAATGGAAAAAATACAGTAAGCCATCCACTTTTTCCAAACGATTTACCAAATTGATAGTTAAGATAAAGTGAATAAAAGAAGTTGACAATAGGAACAAACAAAAGTAAAAACATCCATCCAGAACCAACAGCCATATCACAATAAGCAAAATTATTATAAAAAGGTATAATAGGCGTAAATCCCGAATATCCACCTTTCATATAAACACATGACAAAGCAATAGTAAAGAAGCCAAAAAGGAAATAAAAAAGACAAGCAACTACTATCATAAGAGCAGAAAAATAAAAATAGAAATACAAAAGTAATGCTAAAGCAACAGTAAATACTAACAACAAAATCAATGCAGTTCTAGTATCAACATAAGATTTTTTATTTTTAGTTTTAGTTTCATACTTTTGACCAGCAAACTCTACTACATCAGCCGGTTTAGTAAGATTTTCCTGATACTCCTTATTAGATTTTTCAAACTCTTCCTCAGACATTAAATTTTTCATTCGTTTATTATCGGGATGATCATAATTCAAAGCTCCACATTTCATACAATATCTTTGATTATTTTTCATCTGAGCGCCGCAACGAGGACAAAACATAAAAACACCCTCCTATCTATAATATAGTTTATCACGTTATGAACGAAAAAAAAAGACCTATTTGGCCTCTATAATCAACTTAATTGCTGTACGTTCCTCGCCATCAATAGCAATATCTTGAAAGGCAGGAATACATACCAGATTCTTACCAGAAGGTGCTACAAACCCTCTTGCAATTGCAACAGCTTTAATTGCTTGATTTAACGCACCTGCACCAACTGCTTGAATTTCTACGTTTCCTTTTTCACGAAATACATTAGCAAGTGCTCCAGCAACACTGTTAGGATTAGATTTACTACTTACTTTTAATGTTTCCATAATTATAAATTCCTCTCTTTCTATACCATTAATATATGAAAGAAAAAAACAAATATGATAAAACATTAAATAATAAATATAGATTACTTCAAATACTTCTTAACTTCATTAGTAACTACATCATATCCTTCATCAGATAAATGCAAACCATCCTTAGTATACTTAGGATTTATCTGTACTTTTTCAGAAGAAGAATCCACTAATAAATCAAACATATCGATATATGTAATCTGTTCTTTTTCACAAAACTCTTCTAATTTATCATTAATAGTCATAATTTTTTCATTAGTACGACTATTAACAGCCTTTTCTCCTTCCATAACAGGATAAATGGATTCTAAATAAAGTTCCGAATATGGTCTATTCTCACGAATTTCTAATAGAATCTTTTCAATATTATCTACAATAGAATCCAAAGAGTCACCATGATCAATATCATTAGTTCCAATTAATAAAAACACTTTTGAAGGATTATATTGATAAACTCTATTTTCCATATCATCCAAAATATCTTGAGTATCATTTCCACCAATTCCACTATTAACAACAGGTAATCCCTCATAATATTCATCTAAATCATAAAAATCAGTAATAGAATCCCCTAAAAACAAATAATTATCATCCATCACAACAACTTCTTTAGTAACTGCCTTTTCTACTACTTTAGGAGAAATATAAGTAAAATAAAGACTAGTACATAAAACAGTTATACTTAATAATAATATAATAAGTAAAAGATGCAAAATAATCTTAATACTACCTTTTTTAGGCTTATTTTCTTTCTGATAAGAATTATCCAAATCACGAATAATCTTATCTTTATTTACTCTTCTCTTCTCAACAAAACTAGTATCTAATTCATCAGAAAATTTCATCTCATCAGATTCTAAATTAGAAGAATGTTGACTAGAAGAACGTCTTTTATTAGTATTTTGATAATAAGAATTTCTTCTCTGATGATTAGTCTGTTGATAATTTTTATTAGAATATTTATAATTACTTCTACGATTACTTACTTTTTTTTGCTTATCATTATCCATAAAACTTCCCTCTTTCTATAAGATAACAAAAAAGAAAAAGGTATAAAACCTTATATTATCCTATAGAAATTATACACACTTTACTAACAATAGTCAATCAAACTTACTTAGTAAATGAAAAGGTATAATTACCAGAAAATAAGTCTTTAAATCCTTTATAAAATAGTTGCAAATAAGAAAGCGAATCAACATCTTCCAAAACTGTCAAATCAACAGTAGTAATATTTTTATCATTTTCTTTATCTTTAACAATTACTTTTCCAACAACATCACCTTTTTTTATCGGAAACTGAAAAGAATGTAATTTTACTTCATATGTATATTTTACAGAACTACTAGATTTCTTAGACAATACTCCAATATCGTGAACTGGTACTAAGGAAAGTTCTGATTTAGTAGCTTTATCAATAGGAACAGTTTTTAAAACCTCATCTTTAGATTTAATCAAGTTCATTTGATAATGATTAAAACCATAATCAAGTAAATTCATAACTTCTTGATTTCTAACCTTACTATCTTCTTCTCCTAAAACAATAGCAATAAAACGAAGATTATCTTTCTTAGCAGTAGCAGCCAAACAATATTTAGCCGCATCAGTATGACCGGTCTTTAAACCATCAGCACCTTCATAAAAACGTACTAATTTATTAGTATTAACAAGCCAGAACTTATTTTCAGTATCTTCTCGCAAATAATCTTCATAGACAGAAGAAAACTCTAAAATTTCAGGATAATTAACTACAAGTTCTCTAGCAATCATCGCCATATCATAAGCACTAGAGTAATGGCCTTCTTCATCAAGACCAGTAGAATTCTTAAATACAGTATGTTTTAATCCCAGCTCTTTAACTTTATCATTCATTAACTTAACAAAAGCAGCCTCACTCCCTGCAATAACTTCTGCCATCTGAACAGTAGCATCATTAGCACTAGCCATAGAAATACCTTTCATTAAATCACGAATACTAATCTTTTCACCAACACTTAAATAAATCTGTGAACCTCCCATGTCTGCTGCATTCTGACTAACAGTAACAATATCATCCCAGGAAATTTTTTCTTCTCTTATCGCATCTAAAATTAATATTTGAGCAACCATCTTAGTCATAGAAGCAACGCTAACTTCTTTATCCATCTCTTTTTGAAAAACAATCTCCCCGCTATTAGCTTCCATCAATACACCACTGACTGCTCCAGGAATAAGTTCAGATTCGTTCGCCTCTTCAGCATATACCGGAGAAGGAATAATAGTAACAATACTCAAAGCACAGAAAAAAATAGATAAAACCTTCTTCATAAATACCTCCATTATTTTTTATGTAAAGATGAAAAAAAATATACATAAATAAAAAAAAGAATGATATGATGAAAGTAGGTGATAATATGAAAAAAAGAAAAATGAAAAAAGGTCCTAAAGTAATACTAATACTTCTAATATGCATAATCATAGGAGTTGGAATAATATATGTATTACCTAAAGAAAATGAAAATAAAAAAGAATTAACAAAAGAAGAAAAATTAATAGAAGACATGAAAAAAATATCTTACTATAGAAAAGAAAATAAAGAAAGATATATAACATATCAAAAAGAAAACAATTCACTATCAATAGAAGATGTAATTACACACGTAAATATTGGTATTGACCAACCTTATTATACAAATACAAAACCTTCAGAAAATTTAAATACAAATTTAATTTTAGTAAATAAATATAATTATGTAACACAAGATTATATACCAGAAAATCTAGAACCAATCGATACTGCTTACGCTAGAAGTGGCATGCAGTTAGTAAGCGAAGCAAAAAATGCTTTTGAAGAACTATCTCAGAACGCAAAAGAAGATGATATGACAATACTAGCAATGTCAAGCTATAGAAGTTATGACTATCAAGTAAACTTATACAATAATTATGTAGAAACAGATGGTAAACAAGCAGCTGATACCTATTCAGCAAGAGCAGGATACTCAGAACACCAAACAGGACTAGCGGTAGATGTCTATAATGGAGTAATACCATATACTTCATTCGAAGAAACAGAAGAATTTACTTGGATGCAACAAAATGCTTACAAATATGGATTTATATTAAGATTTCCAGAAGATAAAACAAATATTACTGGATACCAATATGAATCATGGCATTATCGTTACGTTGGAAAAGAAATTGCAGAAGAAATCTATAAAAATAATTTAACATTAGAAGAATATTTAGCAAAAAAATAAGGTTGAGTCTCTTTAAAACTCAACCTTTTCTTTATCAAACTTTCTCTTAAAAAACATATATAAATGATAAAAGAAACTAATTATTATCCAACACAGAAAAATTAAATTACTAAGTTGTACAACAGATAAAATTTGATCATTTTGATATAAAGAAACAACATCAGATAAATCTATATTCTGAATATTAGCAGTACCTACAAACATAGAAAAAAGTAAAAATATGATAGTCATAAAACTATAATTAAATATCTTTTTCCAGGTAAGTAACTTTTTACTAAATATAGTATAAATAAAAATCAAAATAGCAACAATAAACAAGAAGAAAAAGACAACAGTAGAAGGAAAATAATAATAATCCATAACTTTCATAATAAAAGTATCAAGGCAAGTAGCAACATAAGAAAAATGATAGATAACAAGGACAAGAACAGAAATAGCAAAAAATATAGTTAGAAAAATAGGTATAACTTTATTTTTCACTTTCATATTAACAACTACCAAAAGAAATAATAGAAGGAATAAGAAAAATAGTTCTATAAACATAAAAGATGAAAATAATAATTCAAAAATTATTTTCATCTTTTCAAATAAACTTAACTCCATAGACCACACCTCCTATTAAGATACTAATTCAGCAATATAAACAGTCTGGGTTGTATCATCATTCTTAGTACAAGTAATAAGAGTTAATGTAGTTTTATTATAATCTCGATAAACTGCCACCTTACCTGTTTTAGGAACAGTATAAATATTAACAATTTGATATTTATATCTTTTTCCTTGGTAAGTAATATAGGCAGTATCTCCTATTTTTAAACGATACAAATAAGCAAAGAATGAAATATAAGCATCCCCAGAATGCGCCATTAACATTAAATTTCCATTAGGAACATCTGGCATAGAAGAACCAGTTATCATTGATACATTTTGCTCAATATTATTATATTTAGAATCAGTATTATAAAACCCTCTTTTTAAACTTATTTTAGGAATCTCTAAAACACCAACATACCTGCTATAATCAATTTCTTTATCGTTCTGTTGATAAACAGTGCCATCGGAAACGTTTTCTACCTCTGGAATATCTATTTCATCTTGAATTTTATCCTGAGCAACATTTCCCAAATCTAACATAGCAATTTTCATATTAGCAAATACTTGATCCTTTAAAAAAACTAAATGATTATAAGAAATAGTAATTATTCCTATAAATACAAGGAAAGAGCCGATGAATAGCAACTGACTCTTTCTCAAACGTTTTCTATTTTTATTGTTGTTGTGATTTTGGTTTGGCATTTGCATAAATAATACCCACTCCACATAGTAACACAATTAAACCAATAAAGTATACTGACTGTGCCATATTCATACCAGTAGAAGGTACTTCTGGAGTATAATTAAGTGTAAACTCTAAACCAGTATCATTTTTAACATCTGTAGTAAATACTGTACTAACTGTTTGTGCACCATCAGCACGATAGTAATAACCATCATATCCTCTAAATGTTCCAGTTGCTTTCAATTTAACTGTCTTATTATCTTCAGTAACTTTATCAACAGGAACTCTTACATAAAACTTAGATAAGTTTTTAGTACTTTCAACTTCTTGTCCGTTTTCATCTACTAAAATTGTTCCTTCAGGAGCATCTTCAATAGAAACAGAGAATTCTAAAATATTATTTGGTGCAGTATTAGAAACAGTTATTTCTGATGACTGATAATATTTTTCATCATCAGTAATTGATATATCATTGTTTTGTTTACTCATCTGCATAACACCACTAGTAGTAACACCAGCTTGTTTAGCATTTGTAACTAACTCTGCAATATATTTTTGATAAAATGTTTCAGTAGAATCAACTTGCACTTCTGAATCATAGCAACCATCTACATCACAATATTTAGTATTAGGACTATCTCCATAATAAAGTTCTCTAACCGTCTTCATTTGCTCTAAATTATGTTTGTCATCGCTAACATTTAAATTAGAACCATTTAAATATTCCCAAATAGCTGCTTGAGTAATCCATGTTTGAACTTCATCTGGAAATTGATTACCAGAAGAATCTACAAACTTAACATGAGGAAAAGAATTAGCCATTACATATAGCAATCCTTGATCATCAATACTACCTGACTTTGTTAATGTTTCTCCTGCTATGAAATCAACATCTCTCTCTAAACAGAAAATTGGAAGAGATTGTCCATTTACTGTAGTATAATACATCTGTACAGAAAAAGTTGGAGTAGAAGCACCAATAACTTGTACATTGGATGTTTGTGTAACAATACTATCTCCTAAATCATCCTTTGGAATCTCAACAGGAGCAGCATAAGAAACATTGCCTATACCAATCAATAAAAATGAAAAGAAAGCTACCAAAGCCATGGTGATAGACATTTTCTTAGATAACTGCGATTTAAAAACTTGTTGAAAAGTAGATTGTTGTTTACCATCATTATTCTTATTCATATAAATTTTCTCCATAATACACCGCCTTCATATTATTATTATAACATAGTTTTCTATTTTTCAATCTTTTTTTTTACTTTATTAAAAAAATGTGATTAAAGTCTGGTAAACTAGGTAATTTTCGATAATAAATTTTAAGTATTTCCTGCCCTTTTTGAACAGAATCACCAACTTGTTTTAGAAGTTCTAGTCCAACACCATAATCAATCGTATCCTCCATAGTCGTACGTCCTGCACCTAAGGATACCGATAACTTTCCAAGTTCAATTGCAGAAATACTCTGAATAACACCAGATTGAGAAGCCTTGATTATTTTAACTTTTTTACTAGTAGAAAGTAAATCAATATTTCCATGTTGTGCTTGAACTAGTTCTAAAAATTTCTGATAAGCAATACCAGATTGAATAGAATCTAAAATCATATCAATAGCATCTTGTTTAGTAACGCCTTTAGACATACAAACCATTTCACTAGCAAGATCTATACATAACTTCGTTAAATTATTATCACGCTCATTACCTTGTAAAATTTTAATAGCTTCCAAGACTTCCAAACTATTACCAATACAATATCCTAAAGGAATATTCATATCACTAACAATAGTTCGTACTTCTTTTTGATAAATTTTACCAATCTTAATAACTAATTCGCTTAACTTCTCAGCTTCTTCTCTCGTTTGTAATAAAGCACCATTACCAACTTTAATGTCAATTAATATCTTATCAGCACCAGCTGCTATTTTTTTACTCATGATACTAGATGCAATTAAAGGAATAGAAGACACTGTTCCTGTAACATCACGCAAAGCATATATCTTCTTATCCATAGGAGCAAGACTAGCGGTCTGACCCGTAATAACAATGCCAATATCTTCCACTTGATGCATAACTTCCTCATCAGATAAATCAATACGAAAACCAGGAATACTTTCTAATTTATCAATCGTACCACCCGTATATCCTAATCCTCTACCACTCATTTTTAAAACTGGAATACCTAAACTCGCAACAATTGGAGCAATAACCAAAGTAGTTTTATCCCCTATTCCTCCAGTAGAATGTTTATCTACAGTAACTCCAGGAAGAAAACTCAAATCTAGAACATCTCCACTATCAATAAATATTTTAGTTAAAGAAAAAATCTCTTCATCACTCATTCCTTGGATACAAATAGCCATAAGTAAACTAGACATTTGATAATCTTTTACTTTACCATCTAAATAACCGTTAAAGAAAACATCTAACTCATGATAACTTAATTCTTGACCATTTCTTTTCTTATTAATAATATCAACTATCATAAAATCTCCTTTCGAAACACCGTAGTTTCACGAACTTGAAATCCTAGTTTTTGATACAAATGATGAGCAGCAACTCTAGAAGGATTAGAAGTTAATTCTAAATATGAAATTTGTTCCTTTCTACAAATAGAAAATACCTTTTCAAACATCGAAGTCGCAATATGCTGATTACGAAACTCAGGATGCGTACAAACGTAATTAACATAAAAGTAAGTTAGATTTTTAACTGGATCAACTAACTTATTTAATACTAAATATCCAACAACTTTATTATCAATAACCGCTATCAATTCTATATCAGAAGAAGCTTTATTACCTGTTTTAGTCACCTTAAAAGACTCATATAAAAGTTCATTTAAAGACTCTAAATATTGATTATCATAATAAATAATTTCCATAACTATCCCTACCTTAATATTAATAATATCAAAAAAAAAATACTAATTCTAGTATTTTTCCAATTATCTCTTTTTCTCTAGTACTTTTAAATAATGCCCTGTCCTTCCAGGAACACAAAAAACATGCATTTGATAGGTATCAGCCAATCGAAATACATCATCACCTAAATACTCATTAGTACCTTTATCTTGCATTGCCTTATACACCTTATCCATAACATCCCAATCATCTAAATGAATAGAAGAAAAAACATCATCTAAAGTAACATATCCATTAATTTCTGGATGAAATTTATTGACTTGCGTTAAGTCAATATGAAAAGCAGATAAAAAATATAGGTGAATTAAACTTTTCTTATCAAGTTCTTTAGTAAAAAGCATATTATGATCTAGATATTTTTTATTAGCAAAATCCCTTGGCTCTCCTAAAGCACTAGAAATACAAAAACTCCTTTGATCACCAACCTGAAGACCATCATAATCTATAAACTGTACACGGTATCCTTCACTATTTTGAGAAATAAAAATATTATCGCAAGTACAAAGATCAGGAAATACAACATTACGAGCTTTACGAACCGGTTTTTCAATAGCAGAATACATTTCGGCATAATTATATAGATCTTCTTGTTTATCTATTGTGAAATTTTTAGTATAGTCAAGATAGCTTTGACCTACAGCACCTTCCATTGTATAACCAATAAAACGATTTCCAAAATACATAGCACTTTTAGGAACTATAATTTCTAAAACACCAGAAACCTCTTTTGCATTCAAAATTTTATCTTCCATACAATTACCAGTACACTGATTAAAAGCAGCAATATAACTAGGCGATAAAATCTTAAGAATATCTCCATTAGACATTCTAAATAACATATTTTCATTCGCATGAATACAATTTAGTCTCTTAAGAATATCTTCTGTTATTTGTATCTTTTCCATATAATCCCTCTAATCTAAAATAACAATTTTATAAAACAAAAGAAAGAAGCATTTAATTCTTACTTCGCAATTGCTTAACAGATAGTAAGCTTCCTTGTGTTCTTTTCAATTCTATCATATATTTCTGTAATAGTTCAAACACTATATGATAACAAGGAATTTATCCACTAATAAATCCATCTTAGTTTTAAACAAAATTTCGGACTAAAAAAAGAAAGAAAAACATTAATTTTCCTCCTTTTCTTTAGAAGAAGTTAAAAAAGTAACTTTTTCTCCTATCACCTCCATAATATTTTCCCTCTTCTCATTTTTTTCAACTATCCTAGACTGTAAGCGACCCTTTAATCCGACAATATCTCCTTTCTTACAATATTCACTTGTATTAGATGCTACATTATCCCAAACAATACACCGAATAAAATCCGTATCATAAGTACCTTCTATATTTTTAAAACTTCTAGGAATAGCCAACACCAAAGACAAGTATTTTTTACCAGAATCATTCTTTTTTAACTCTAAATCATAAACAATTCTACCAACCAAAACCACCTGATTTAACATATCTCACCTCCTTTCAACAACATCATAAAAAAAAGAGTATAAAAAAACAAATGAACAATTTAGTAAAAGAAAGACAAAAAAACATAAAAAAAGAGAAAACTTCAAAAGAATTTTCTCTTTTTAAAACAATAACTCTTTCTAATAATCAACTTTAAACAACATGAAAAACATTTCTACATCTTTGAAGTACAGATATAAAATAATCAATTTCCTCTTTGGTATTATAAAAATACAAACTAACTCTTACCGTAGAAGAAATATCCATATTTTCCTTTAGCATCTTACTACAATGACTACCTGCTCTAACACAGATATGAAAAGAGTTTAAATATTTACTAACATCTGCACTAGAAACACCACGAATATTAAATACTAAAATACCACTACTAGAATCACGATTATATAAAACAATATCAGGTACTGTTTCTAACTTTGAGAGTAAATACTTTTTCAATTCACTTTCATAATCCTGAATTTTATCCATACCAATTTCCCTCAAATATTCAATAGCACTTTTTAGTCCAAGCACTTCTAAAATAGGTGGAGTACCTGCTTCAAACAAACTAGGATAATCAACCAATTGATACTTACCTGTACTATCGAAAGAAAGATTCATACCACCACCGTAGAAAACAGGTACCATCTCTTTTAACAACGCTTCTCTAGCAACCAAAACACCAACACCAGTAGGACCACACATTTTATGACCAGAAAAGCTTAAAAAATCAATATAAGAAGCTTGAAAATCAACTTTCATATGAGGGACACTTTGCGCACCATCTACATGAAACAAAATGCCTTTAGAAGAACAAAGTTTACCGATTTTTTCAATATCACGACAATCACCAATAACATTGGTAACCTGTGCCAAAGAAATTACCTTAGTCTTTTCCGTAATCGATAAAACAACATTCTCATAAGCCAAAGAATAATCATCACTTAACGGAATATAACGAACTACGATTCCAATCTCTTCAGCTAATCTAAGCCAGGGTAAAATGTTAGAGGCATGCTCTGCCTTAGACAATAAAACCTCATCTCCCGCTTGCAAATGATATTTCATATAACCAAATACCATCAAATTAATAGAATGTGTAGTTCCACTAGTAAAAATAACTTCTTTAGGACTATTACAATGAATAAACTCTTTTACTACTTCCCTAGTAGAATCATATAAATAATCAGTAACAATCGCATTAGTATAAAGACCACGATGAATATTAGAGGTATAATAATTTAAATAATCATTCATTGCCTGAATAACTCTTCCTGGTTTCAACGTAGTAGCAGCATTATCAAAATAAATAATATTCTTATTATGAAGAATAGGAAAATCATCATACATAATAATACCTCCCTTAAACTTATAATATTTTATGAGAGTTTTAAAATTAAGTAAAATGAATTTGCCTTAGTTTATATAGAAAATTTAAAAAAAGACACCTTAGTGTCCTTTAAATCATTAATTTATGCAACTTTTTGATATCCTACAGTCTCTCCATAAGAAGAAGGTGCCTCTAAAGCATCTCGTACTTGTCTCCAACCTTCTTGTAATTGATCGACTTTACGTTGTAATTGTCCATTAACTTCATGTAATTGTTTATTTTCTTCTTCTAAATCATTAATTTCCTGTTGTTGATTTGTCATAGTACGAAGCTTATCTTGTAGTGAAAGAATAGTAGAATCTTTCTTATTTACTTCTTGCTGTAATTTATTATTCTCTTGAACCAATTTAGTAACAGCAGAAACTACATCGCCAAAAGATTCATCTTTAGTATTCTCCTTCAAATCTGAAGTTTTAGAAACTGACTTAGGTTTTGAAACACTAACAGATTTATCCTCTGCTGAGAAAATAGGTTCTGGTTTAACTTCTGGTAAAGAAACAGAAGGAATATCTAAAACAGGTTTGATAGGACTAGATTCTTTCTTCTCTTCTTCAAAAACAGAATTAGATGAAATAGTAGGAATAACTATCTTCGTATCAGTAACTGCTTTTGCTTTATTATCAATAGCATTAGAATCAAGTGAACCAGCAGGTTTAGACTCCAATATAGAATCAATGTCTTTCTTAGAAACATTTACATTAGAAATATCTAACTTAGAAGAACTACCCTCCTCTTTAGGAATTTCCAAAGGAGGCTTTTCAACTGGCATCGCCTCTACAATAGGAGCAGAATTCTCTAAAGAAAAAGGTGCGTTACGAGGAACTTCTACAACTTTAGAATCAGATACATTAGTACTACAGAAGAAAGAATCATCTGTCATTCCAATAAAACTATAATATTGATTATCTAATATATTACGACCATCCAAAGTATAAAGTGTTCCCTCGGAAAAAATATCATTTAAAAGAAACTTGCCTTGATTATTCATTTCCTTATTCAATTTTTCTTTAATATTAGAATTAGTATCTACCATTCTCTCAGCAGCAGTAGGATCATTACGAGAACGAATAGCATTAAGTACGCTTTGAGATTTCGCTTCACTGCGAATAACTAATAAATATTTATCAAAAACTCTAATATCTCGATTTTCAAAAGGAATAATAATATCTCCTTGTTTATTAATAAGACCAAGAGATGTTTTTTGAATATCTGGATCAATCGCTTCTTTTAAAATAGGAGAGGCAACTAAAAGATCATTATCTAATTTTTTATTGTTTAATAAATAATATATTTGCTGACTATTACCAGTCGTAATCGTAACATAATCACAATAAAGATCAGACATCCCGTTATATGTAGAAACCTTTCCCTTACTAAAAATTACTTGCCTTTCCTCATGCATCATCACACACCACCTTATTATATACTTCTATCAATAATAATACCACAACTATCCTGTGAAAACAACTATTTTTCCCAACAATTTTCTAAAATAAAATTGCAAAAAACAATAGAACTAGATACAATAATATTGGTGGTAAAATGAAACAAGATAAAAAACTAATGTTAGGAATGACAATTTTATTTTTAATTACTTTTATAATTTTTGGAACAATTGTTACAACAGAAAAACTAGCACCCTTTTTTACAGATAGAATAAAAACAAAATTTGAAACTTATCTAAAAGAAAACTATAAACAAGAAAATAAAAACTTAAAGATTGGAAAAATAACTTATAAAAACCAAGTATATGAAGCAAAAGTAACAAATAAAGAAAATAAAAAGTTATATTTTTCTATCTATTATCAAAACAAAAAAATAACAGATACATATACAAAAGATTATAAAAAAGGAAAAACACTATTAAATAGTCTAGAAAAAGACTTAGAAAATGAAATTAAAAAACAAATAAATAAAACAGTAACAATTACTTTTCCTTTAACACTAAATAAATATTCAAGTATTATAAAACAAAAATTAATCAATGAAGAAGATATAACATCATCAAAATTATATAATATTAGTCTAGGAATTACTTCTTCTATTGATCCAACCGAAATAACAAATAGAATTTTAGAAATAACTCTAAAACTACAAGAACAAAATATTATACCAAATGAATATTCAATAACTATTAATAATAAAAAAGAAAATACAAAATTAAAAGTAAACCATCTAACACAAACTACATTAGAATTTAATTCACTACATCAAATAATTAATGATATAATAAATAATAATGAAAGTGATATTATTACGACAAATAATATTACTTATCAATATACCAAAGGAGGAAAATAATTATGAACGATTGTATTTTTTGTAAAATAATAAAAGGAGAAATACCATCTTACACAATCTATGAAGACGATAAAATGAAAGCATTTCTAGACGTAAATCCAGTAAGTAATGGACACGTACTATTAATTCCAAAAACTCATTATAAAAACTTTCTAGATACACCAGATGAATTAATAAAAGAAATGTATCACATCATAAAAACAAAAATTTATCCCTTACTAGAAGAAAAACTACAAATAACAGGACTATCTATTTGTCAGATAGGAAAAGATGTAAATCACTATCACATTCATTTAATACCACAATATGAAAACGAAGAATTTGAATTTAAATATAACAAAGAAAACATAAAAAATGTAGAAGAAATCTATACAAAATTAAGTTAAAAAATAAGTAAGAACAGCATCACTGATAATAAGACAAAGTGCCAAAATAGTTACCCATTTTGGTATTTTTTTTGTAATTTTTTTCTCAATCGGCAAAATCACATAAACATAAACGATAGAAAACACTCCCCATAATAAACTCATACCTAAAGAAATATAGGGTCCAAAATTAAATTTTTGATCACAATAATCCCAGAATACTTTATGAAACAATTTCTCAATAACAATACCTCCTAATAACTCTAGTAAAGAAAGCAAAATTACAACAGAAAAAAATAAAATAACTGTTTTCCAGAATTTAGAACAATGCAATCTATGAAATATATTCTTACTAACAATCACAACAATGACAGCACCAAAACCATAAACAGGAATCCAAGGACCAAATAAAATTCCATTATTCATATTAGGAAAGAAAAATGTTTTTAAAGAAGTTTCTAAAACAAAACCTAAAAAAGAACTAAGAAAAAACAAATTCAAATAATAAAACATAAAATCACCAGTTATAGTATAACCAAAATAATAAAAACCAAACAAAAAGATAAGAATAAAATTCTTACCTCTATTTAATAGCACATTGTACCGCCTAAAATAATAGCTAATAAGATGTATAATACAAGAATAATAACGAAACTATTATTTCTTTTTGGACAGGTAGTATTCTCAGGACAAGACATTAAAACACCTCCTTAAATATAAGCACCTAAGATAATTATTAAAAGAATGAACAAAACTAGTATGATAGCTGAAGATGAAATATAATTACTCATATCTTTTCCTCCTTTTTTTATGCTTTCATGATATTTTATGGTAAAAGAAAATTTGTGTGATTATATCCGTATATTTATTGCATGAAATTATTTTTTTTGCTATGATATTCATTGATTAGGAGGAATTATATGAAGAAAAAATTAGGAATTAGTCTCTGTATTTTAAGTGTCCTAATACTAACAGTAACAGGGTGTGGTAAAAAAGCAGAACTAGATGATAACAAAACTGCTGTATCATTAAAAGGAATAAAAATAACAGCAACCGACTACTATAATGAAATTAAAACTTCAAATATTTCTAAATTAGTAGATATGATTGATCATCAATTATTCGATGAAAAATATAAGTCAGATGATGAGGAAAATCAAGCAGTAAAAGAACAAATAAATCAACTAAAAGAAAGTTATAGTGATGAGACAACTTTTCTAAGTGTAATACAACAATACTTTGGAGTAAACTCAGAAGATGAACTAGAAGATATGTTACGCCTAGAATACAAAAGAAATGAAGCAGTAGAAGAATTTGTTGCTGACAACCTAACTGATAAAGAAATTGAAGAGTATTATGATAAAAACATCATAGGAGATATTAAAGCAAGTCATATCTTAATCACACCTGATGTAGATAGCGACGCAACAGACGAAGAAAAAGAGAAAGCAGAAGAGAAAGCTAAGAAAAAAGCAGAAAGAATTATTAAAAAGTTAGACGAAGGAGAAGACTTCGCAGAACTTGCTAAAGAATATTCTGATGATGAAGCAACCGCTAAAAATGGTGGAGATTTAGATTATTTTAATACAGATGATATGGATGAAAACTTCATAGAAGCAGTAAAAGACTTAGAAAATAATGAATACACAAAAGAACCAGTAAAAACACAATATGGTTACCATATTATCTTAAAAGTAGATCAGAAAGAAAAACCAGAATTAGACGATGTAAAAGATACAATTAAAGAAACATTAGCAAACAACAAACTAAATAATGACTCTACACTTCATTATGAAACTTTAATCGATATTAGAGAAGAAAATAACATAAAATGGAATGATGATGAATTAGAAAAACAATATAATGAATTAATGGATCAATTACTAAAAGCTGCATCATCAAGCACTACAAACTAAAAAAAGTACCATATTAGGTACTTTTATTTTGTCTTAAAAATTAGACATTCCTTATCTTTATAAATCAATTGATATTGTGCATCAATCGATAAAAAACTAGCAATACCAGACTTTTTAGGAACGATAAAATAATCAAACTGATACTTATCAATCAACTCTGGAAATTGATAAGAAAGTCTAGATATATCCTGATAATCTTTATAAATATATTTAGAATATAAGTCTGCTCTACCATCAATAAATACCGGAATATCCTGATAAATTAGATACGCTCCATAATCATAATAATTAAATAATCTCTTAGGATTTTCCTCTTTTAATACCGCAATAGCATCATCAGATAAACTCTTTGTAGATAGTACCCTAGAATAAGAAAAAGAAGTAATAAAAAGAATCAGTAATAAAAAAGAAAAAATAACTAACAACACACAAGTATAAGAGTCTAATTTTCTTCTAGGTACATAGTAAAAAATAAACATAGACCATACAATATAACTAAAAAACCAAAAGCGAATACTCTTTAATCCTAAATATAAAAAGAATAAATAAAATATAGCATCAATAAATCTTATCTTTTTCTTACTAAAAATCATAACTATTAAAATTATCAAAGAAAAAGCAAAATATACATAATGTGAAATAGAATTCAAATTACTTGGTTGCCATTCTGCAATCGTAGAAAGCATCAAACTATCTGCCATATTTTGATAAGGATAAAAAAGCATCTGTATACCATGTGGATTAATAACAACAGCTATCATACATAAAACAGCAACCAAAAGATAAGTAAAAATCTGCTTTTTAGAAATTCTTTCTGCTTCAATTTTAGAATAGGAAAACTGAAACAATCCACAAAATACAGCAAGTAAACATAATAAATATGGTAAATTAGATGATCCTCCATGAATATTAGCCCAGAATAAACTAATAATTGGTAACAAATAAATACACTTAGAGTTAGGATGGTAAAAATAATAAAAAATAAGATAAACACTAAAAGCTAAAAACAAAAAACTAAAAAGTTGTGGACGACCACTAAGTCCTGTAAAAATTAAAGTAAAAAATACTGTCCAAAGTAAAGCAAAAGGTATATTTTTAAGATATTCTCTTCTTTGACTAAGAAAAAGAAAAAATGCCAAAAATAATGTAATAGAAAAAACATAAATAAATAAATGATAATCTCCAAAAATTAAAGATAGATAATAAAGTAAAATTTCAAATAACCATTCATGAGAAATCCAGGAAAATTCAAATAGGCTCCAAGAAAAAACATCATGTGTTAACAATAACGAATGAGTAGCCATATACTCTCCAGCTTTAAAATGCCAAAAGTAATCAATATCCATTCTCAAGAAAACCATTAAAAACAAAGAAAAACAAACTAAAAAGATAGAAAAAGAAAACATTACCTTATGTTTTAAAATAAATTTTTTAATCTTCATAATATAAACCTTTCTGATACAATTTCTCTTTAATCTTATATTCTAATTCACGTCCAGAATACTTTTTACTTAATCTATGATAAAGTTTATCATACTCTCTTTTTTGAATATCTTTAGTATCAGTAAACTCTACGTTACTCAAACCTTCCTCAATAATAGAAATATCATATCCTAAAGTTTGCAAATCATAAATAATTTTCTTTCTTAAAACCATACCTCCACGACTGCGATTACTCTTAATTAATCTACCAGCAACCTTTTTTATCTTCTCCAATTGTTCCTCTTTTGAAAAAACAGCTAATTCCCGATAAATAATATCAGAAGAGACTCCTTTATTTAATAACTCTTTTTCTATTTTAACAGGTCCCTTAGAAGTAGTAACAAGTTGTTGATTAATATAAGCCTTAGCAAAACTACTATCATCCAAATATCCCTGTTTTAAAAGTTTATCAATAGCTCTATCAACATATTCTTGAGGATATTGTTTCTTTAATAATGAATCTTTCAATTCCTTAACAGATTTAAATCTGGTTTTTAAAGACTTTAACGCAACATAATAAACATCATATTCTTGATTCATTTGAAAAATTCTTTCCAGGTCTTTCTCATCAATAGTCTTTTTCAACAACAAATCAAAATTTAAAATAACCTCCTCATATAAAGATAACTCTTTTCCAGATTCTAGCATCAATTCATACTGACCATTCTTTTTCTTCTTATATTTTAATATTCTCATATCATCACCTAAAAATAGTATAACAGAACCAAATAATTAAGTAAACTTAAGCCGCTTTAGTTGTCTCCTACTTATTTTTAATAGTTGTTACCATATTCTTTTAAACAAGGACAGTATAAAAAAAGAAGAAAAATACTACTTTTCTCCTCTCTTTATCTCAATAAGTCCTTCTGTAATTTCTTCTAACGCTCTTCCAATATTTTTCTTACTCTTATATGAAGATGCTGGCATTTGCAAATACCCTGTCCTTGATATCTCTTTACTACGTCTAGCAGCAATATGAACAAGTTCGTATTTAGAATCTACAATATTAAGTAATTTATCAATAGAAGGATAAATCATTTGTATCACACTCCCTAGTATTAGAATAAAACACATTATAAAAATAATCAAGGAACCTGACAAAATTAGACACTAAGAATTTACCTTATTTTTTGAAAATACAAAAGAAGACATACTCCAGCAACTAAAAAAGCACTTCCATATAACCGAATTAAATAAGCTTGTTTTTGATAACTAGGAACTTGTTTATAAAAGTTATAATTTCTAACTAAAAAATACAAATAAATAAAAAAAGTAATAGTAAGTGTCAAAGTAAAAATAGAATTAGACTCATTTCTAAAAATCTCATTATGACTATAAAAAATATTCAAAATTTAATCTAAAAATCTCACTATTCATATTCATAGTTAAATATATTTTTCATAAGTAATAATTAATACAAAAACGAGCATGATAAAACATCATAATATGCTCGTCTTAAATAATAAATTATCTAAACTGACAACAAGAACCACATTGTACATTACTAACTACATTCTCTTCAGAACAAGTATATTGTGGACGATAAGTATGTCTAAACACATGATGATTTATGATTCTAGTATGAATTGGACAAACATGAGGAACTTCATGAACAATAGTTTTGTGAATACATTTTTGTTGAACCCCTTCTTGAATAGGAGCTCCCATACCAGAAGACATATTCATATTCATGTTCATACCATTCATTTGACTATTCATATTAATATCAACATTCATATCGTTATCAACTACATTATTGTTACCCTGAACAGTAGAATCAAAATCAAAATTATTTTGATCAAACATTATAATTACCTCCTATATTTTATCATATGTAAGAGATAATTTTAGAAAACGACAAACGCCCAGTACAATACAAAGCACATTAAAAAGGTAACTTCATATTGCCATTAGCAAATTGCTTCATCATCTTTTTCATCTGATCAAATTGCTGCAATAACTTATTCACTTCTTGTACAGATCTACCACTACCTTGAGCAATTCTCGTCTTACGACTAGCTTTAATAATCTCGGGATGACGTCTTTCCTTTGGAGTCATAGATAAAACAATAGCTTCAATATGAGCAAGTTGTTTTGGATCAATCTTAACATTAGTAAGTCCCATCTTTTTAGCACCAGGAAATAACTTTAATAAATTTTCAAGAGGTCCTAGTTTTTTCATCTGTTTCATAGTAGATAAAAAGTCTTCCAAATCAAATTTTCCTTGTTGCATTCTTTTAGCAGTCTTCTCTGCTTCCTTCTCATCAATAGCTTCTGTTGCTTTCTCTACCAAAGAAACAATATCTCCCATGCCAAGAATACGTCCTGCCATACGTTCAGGATCAAAAGAATCAAGTCCATCTAACTTTTCAGAAACACCTATAAACTTAATTGGTACATGTGTTAAATGACGAACAGATAAGGCAACACCACCTCTAGTATCACCATCTAACTTAGTAAGAATAACACCTGTAAGAGGTAATCTATCATGAAAACCAGTAATAACATTAATTGCATCTTGACCCATCATAGAATCAATAACTAATAAAATTTCGTCCGGGTTTACCGCAGTTCGAATATTTTCAAGTTCATCCATCAACTCTTCATCAATATGCAAACGACCTGCTGTATCAATTAATACATAATCATAATGATTTTCTTTTGCATAATGAATGGCATTACGAGAAATCTCTACAGGGTCTTTTTTTCCTTCTTCATAAACTTCCATATTAAGTTGCTTACCAATTTGCTTTAACTGATCAATTGCTGCTGGACGATAAATATCACAAGCAACAAGCAACGGTTTCTTAGCATGTTTCTTTCTTAAGAAATTAGCAAGTTTTCCAATAGCAGTCGTTTTACCAGCACCTTGTAATCCTACTAGCATTAAAACAGCAGGAGTTCCTTTCAAACAAATATCAGCCTGTTCTCCACCAAGTAATTCAGTAAGTTCATCTTTAACAATCTTAACAAATAAATCACCTGGATTAATACTGCTAGCAACCTCTTCTCCAAGTGCTTTTTCTTTAACAGTATTAGTAAACCCCTTAACTACTTTATAATTAACGTCTGCCTCTAATAATGCTAAGCGTATCTCACGCATCATATCAGAAATATTATCTTCTGTAATTTTCCCATAACCTTTAATTTTATGAATCGCATTCTGTAAGCGATCTCCTAAACTTTCAAACATATTATCACCTAGCACTTATTATACAAAAAAATAGAAAACAAGTAAATGAAAAAAACAGGTTTACCCTGTTTATTCTAACATATCATCTGGAGTAATAGACACTAATGGTGAACCATTAGAAGTAACACCAAATGTAGAACTAGCACGACTATCTAGTTCCTTAGAAGTTATCAATGTTGGTATAGAAGATGATGATCTATTAATAGGTTCTTCTTCAGTATCTAAACTAGAAATATCATTAGAAGCAGCTCCAGCTAAATTAGATACCGGAGAATCTGTAATTTCAATTAATGGTTTAGAAGGACCAATTGACTCTGCAGAAGTGTTTGTTGACGTAGTAATAGTAGGTTCCTCTTGATTGACAATCTCATCAAATCCCTTAGAAATATTAGTTTGTAAATCTGGTGAGTTTCCATTAAAAGCAAAGGAAATAGAATTATCGTTAGATGCAGATATATCATCCATTGGATTAAGAGAATTGGATGAAAAAGAGGAAACTTCAGGAACCACTCTTCTGGTGTTACGAGGAGCACCATTACCATTCCAAATAGTAACAACATCACAGTTTCCACTCCAAGGTGCTGGATCAGGCATCTGTAATTTACAAATTAATGGTATTTTAAATGCCATACCGAATCCTAAACAAGTACCTGCTTGTAATGTCTTTTGTTTCTCAACAATCTCATCACTAATATTAGGAACCATCTTACGTATATAATCTACATCTGTAGGGTGATTCATCTTAAAAATCAAGAAATTAGAACACTGTGAAATAACAGTATCAGAAAGTTCTACCGGTCTTTGAGAAATAAGTCCAAGAATAACACCATATTTACGACCCTCTTTAGCGATACGTTCAAAGATATTATACCCTATCAAGAAACGGTCAGTATCGTTTTGAATATAACGGTGAGCTTCTTCAACAATGATATGAAAAGGAATACTTGCTCTATCTTTTAATCCTTTAGCAAACTCAAATACCAAACGAGAATAAATCTTCGTAATAACTTTTGCAAAATCATCATCAACATCATCCAAGTTAAAATTAACTAATTGATATTTACGACCATTATTAATAAGTAGAGAGGATAAATAACTTTCAAGAGAAATATAATCTGGTACATCGAAGAATTTAGCATTCTCACCAACAATTAAAGCATGTAAACGAACTTTAATCGTAACAGCATCACCATAAGTATTCTCATTTCTAAGCCATCCTTCACTAATCAAAGTAAAGTTAAGTGCTTTCTCCAAAGTATCTAAGGTATAGAATACTCCACCCTTAGGTTCATAGTTATCATACTCATTCTTAATAAAAGATGATACATATTCAGTAAGTAAAACACTTTCAGAAAACTGTCCTTGAGAATCAATCAAGAAACATTCACGAAACTTTCTCGTATAACCAATACCTTGTACTGGAGCTTCCAAATTAAATTGAGGTGTAGAACAGCTTGCTAAAATAGAAAATATTTCATTACGTTTATTAGGAGATGTTTCATTAGTATATAAAATAGTCATTATAGCTTTAGCTATCAAATGGTTCTTATAATTATCAGCATCCATATCGTTCTGAGAAAAAATTAATGCCAACTTTAACATTCTCTCAATAATAGGTAATTGTGAATGATTAGTAGCCTGTAATAATAACGCTAAATCACTAGCATTAAGTAGCCAGATAGGAAGACGTAACTTCTCACCAATTCCATCTACTTCATTCGTACTAAAGAAACGATAATGATAATTAGGATTAATAGAATTTAAATTGTTAAAAGCATTATAATATTCACCTGAAGAATCAAAAAGTAAAATATTGGCCTTATATGGAAATAGTCTTTGATCGTGAAACATATTTTGAAAAAGACGTGATACTCCACAAGATTTACCACTACCACTATTACCAAAAATAGCAAAATGATTACTAAAGAAATTATTAACATCTAAATATACAGGAAAATCATTATAGAAAGGACTAACTCCAAATTTCATATACCCTTCTTTATCTTCTCCAACAATCATAGGAATTTCAGACTTATCAATAACACGAATAGAAGCATCTAAAGACGGTTTACGAATCGTACCACCAATTAATCGACCATTAACAATTTCACCTAAAAATCTAGCTTTAACAATATCCTTGTCCAAATCATCTACTTCACCTAATACTTTTTTATCTTTATCTTCAAAAATAAGATGCAAGTTCATTAAATTAACTGCAAGATGCTCTGCATCTTTTAAACGTATATTAGCAGAATGATCACTAATATAAACAATTTTATCAAACATAACTGTCCCCTCTTTACACTTTATCTATTCTAATATTGATTATACTAATAATCTTATTTTTTTTCAAGACAAAACACGAGTGATTTACAAAATAAGAAAAAAATGATAAAATAAGAGCTACTTTTAGGAGGAGAGAACATGCAAAATAAAATAGAAACACTAGACATAAAAGAATTAGAAAAATTAAAAAAAGACTATCTAGCTAAAATAGCCGAAATAGACAACCAAATTACAAAAAAAGAAAATCTAGTGCGAGCACAATTAGAACAAAAAAGAAAAGATTATATATTAAGCGAAGAACAAATCAAAGAAAGAGTAAATAAATATTTACACAAGACTAATTATTCTGATATAGCCTTTCTAGATTATAATATGAGACTAGATAAAAGCTTTAATAATAAAGGGTACCTTTCCAATACAGAATTAATATTCTTAGACGAAGAAATGAAAAAGTTAGTAGAAAATTATGGTATTACAAATAAAAGGCAATTATTTGATATAATATTAGATTATCAACTTCATAAAAAAGTTCATCCTATATTACAAGATAAAAACTTTATAGCAGCCTGGAACGAAACATATACTTTAGGATATTTAGATAAAATTTTTCATAACGACCAAAATCGCTTAGACTATCAAGGAACCTATGCTGCATTTCAATATGTAAAAAAACATATTGCAGAATGTCTATCAACCGTTGCAAAAGAAAATGAAAATGAAGATGAATTAGTTTGGAAAAACTTCGACAAAAAGAAAATAATAGTAACTGAAAATATAGCTTCTATCGCACACTATGTCTTAATACAAAGAAATCAAATACCAGGAGCTAGAATATTTATAAATAATGGAGGATTAGCAAAAACAGCCAAAAAGAAAAAAGAAAGTGCTATTACCTTCCCTCAAGAAAGACTAGCAGAAGCCATTGCTTTCGGAACAACTCTAGAAAAATTAACTCAGCAAAACTATGAAGATGCCAAACAACTAATATATGTA